>RFLC01000052.1 GCA_003694055.1 Candidatus Pacearchaeota archaeon
ACACGAGGGACAAAGCCGCTAGAAACGCCTGCCTGTCTGTGCTAGCAAATACCAGCAGAGATTATGAAGACGGGCAGATCGTCTCTAAACAAGTTCCTCGCTCAGTTCTTATGGCAATACAAATGAGACTAGGTGATGGAAATTATACTCCTGAAGAACCTCTTGAAGGAGCACAAAGAGGCTATTATAGGTAAAACCCCAAAAACTTCGCACAAGATACCTTAAACGAACCCACTTTCCCGCTCGCCCGCGCGCAAAAAAGTTCGGATTAAACGAGCGAAACCAAAGCTAAAACTTTTTGTTTTTTACAGCATGTTTTAAGCGCTAGGAGAGTCGGGATCAAATCCCTGTGCCTGCCCGCCGCCCCTCTCAAACAAAACACACTGGTACCTTTCCCATGCTTTTTCCTTAAGCTCGCACCTAGGCAAATAATAAAATTCTTCAGGAGCGAAGTAAACTAGGTAGGGAGAGAGAGCCATCCTGGTGCCGCTCGGCCAGTCAGTCGGCTTGCCAAACCTGTCCAGGCGCGCCTCGCTCATGTTGAAATGTTGGGCAAAATAGCTTCCTAGCTCAATCTCGCCGTTTGAAACATAATTGTCTGGAAGCTGGTCAAAAGGCCCGTCAAACCAGTCGTTGTGATACACGTGCGAGTTAGCAACCCCTATAAGCAGCTTCCTATTTATCTCAGAGTCATTGTAAAACACAAACCCTGTGCGCCTTTCCAAAAGCCCCGAGCCCTGGCTGATGTTCTGGAAGGTTAATGGAACCGAGTTCTTTTCGTTGAGCACATAGTAGAGCTTTTTTAATTTTCTGTTGAATACAAGATCAAACGCTAGGCCTGACTCGTCAAATACTGGCCCAACATACTCCTCATCTCTATACAGCTCCCCTCCCGGTTCAAGCGGCAGTTTGTTCAACCTGAAAATAGTGCTTTTGCCCCTGAAGTTTGCTTTATAGGTAAAATCATCTATCTTTTGCAAGTCAAGCCCATCTTGTTTTGTTACGACCTTCCAACCGCCAGCCAGAGGCGCGGGCAAAGGCGCAGTTGACCAGAAGCTCCTTTCGGAATATCCGATCCCAATAGAGCCGTTGTCGCGAAACTCAGGGAAAAGCAGCAACGCTCCCCCGAATTCCCTCCCGCTTTGCACAAAGGTAAAGTAATAGTAATTTTCAGTTGGGTAGACATCAACCACCTCTCCCAGCTTGGAGAAGACTAGCTCAAAGACAGAAAGAGGGTCTGAAATATTAGTGCTACCATCTCCCAATCCTTCAAGGTACTCCTCGTTTGTGTAGACCTCTCGCTTCACGCTCTCTCTGACAGGCCGTTGGCTCAGCAACAAAAAGCCAATAACAACAATCAGTGCAAGATTGATGGCAAAAGAAAAATAAAGCAAACGCTTGGACAGGGTTGTTGTCCTAGCTCGTTTTTTAAGCTTCATTTTAGGCGTAGCTCTGCACGTTGTTATTCACCACTGGAGCTTGGTCTGTGATGTCTACAACCCTGCACACCGCTTTGTTTGCAGGCGGGTTGCATGGCCTTGGATTCATGGTGTAACGCGAAGCAAACGGACCTGTTGTTATGTGGATTGGCGCAATGTACTGGCTTGCTTGCGGGCCCGAGGTAACATGGATTGGTGGAACATACCTCGAAGCAAGAGGACCAGTGGTTATATGAACAAGCGCTCCGTAGTCAGAACTTCTCGGGCCCTCCCTGATATGTGCTGGAGGACCATATCTGCTTGCTAAGGGTCCAGTTGTCACATGAACTGGCGCAACGTACTGGCTAGCTTGCGGCCCGTTAATTGCGTGAACAGGTTCTATATAGGTGGTAGCGCCAGGGCCCACACTAAGATGAATCGGAGGCGCGTAAACAGAAGCATCTGGGCCGGTAAATAAGTGCACCGGAGGACCATATGCGCTCTGTCCCGGGCCAGTTGCTAGATGCACAGAAGGCATATAAGTTGAGGCAGAAGGTCCTGTGTCTACATGCATCGGCGGATTGCCTTCATACCTAGATGCGCTATTCCCAGACCTTATATGTGATGGCGGCACATAAGAGGAAGCTCTTAGCAATCCGCGTTGATGTTTTGGCGGTGCATAGTTGCTCTGAGCCGGGCCAGTTGTCAGGTGCGCAGGAGCGTCATACTGGCTAGCTCGCGGCCCGTTTGGTTTGTGAGCAGGTGCAAAATATTGCGAGGCAGACGGACCTTGCGTAACGTGGATGAGTGGCGAGTACTGCGAGCTTTGCGGTCCTGTTGTTAGGTGAATTGGCGCTTGGTAGTTAGAATTTCGCGGTCCACTGCTTATATGGGCTGGAGCGTCATACCTGCTCGCCTGCGGTCCAGAAGTTAGATGCGTGGGAGCGTCCATTTGAGAGGCCCGTGGGCCGGTGTTGATGTGCACCGGAGGGATTCCAACTCCTCCTGGAACGCTGGGCGGCGCCGGAGAAAGCCCGGGGAGTTGAGCGTTCCTGTTATAAACTGCGATAGCTCCGATAATCAAGAGAAACAAAACAGCTACAAGAATTGCCAGACTGCCTTTCCCTTCGCCTTTCATTTGAAAGTCCACTATACTTCTGTTTTCCACTTTATAAGCTTTTTTGCTTGCCTACCAAAAAGCTCAATTATAAGGCAGTTCCTCGTCCCTTTGCTCTTTGCCAGGGCTCCTCAAACCCTCTCTCTTGCCGCGGTACTCGTCAGTTCTCTCTCTGGGCTGTTCCTCTAATGTTGCTATATCCTCATCCCTTAATCCAATTTTTTCATAGGGCACAAACCTGTACTTCTCGGCAGGGGCATTTGCGTTCTCAACAGAGCGAGCGCTTTCTTTGTGTTGCGACACGCCAGCGTTAAAGTTTGCCGCGCATCCTGCTAACAAAATGCTCAAACCTCCAAAGGCTCCTCTTAACCTTCTCATAAGTAGTACAACAAGTTAATATTTATAAGGTTTTCGCTTTCGCACGGCGCTGTTCAAGATGGAGAAGAGCAAACCTAGGAATTATTGCTTCGAATTCCTTTGCTAGACTCTTAGGAATTCTTCGCTAAACAAATTCCGAGCTCTTTATGTTGCAAGCTTTTTTAGATAGCTGAACGCCCGCTATGCCAACAACTTTAAAAACCCTCTATTTTTTTAAGGAAAATGCCGAGAAAGAAAGCTGACGAGGGTGTGAAAGAAAAAAAGGCGAGCGCGAAAAGTGAGGAAAAGACCGCTAAGAAAACGGATGCTCGCGCAACGACGCAAGCAAAAGCATCGAAACCATCGACGAGCAAGAAAACTGCTGCAGGGAGTAAGAAGAGCAAGCTCGAAGAGTTGAAGGCAAAAGCTAAGGAATTGGAGAAGAAGCTTGAGAAGGAAAAGCGCGCGCCGAAAGTTGCGGAAGAGCTTGAGACGCTTGTGCCTGCCGAGGACTACCTGAAGTCGTCTGTGCACCTCGGAACGCGCGCAATAACTCCTGACATGAAAAAGTATGTTTACAAACGCAGGGCAGATGGTCTTGCTGTGTTCGACATTGTGAAGGTTGACCAAATGTTGCGCGAAGCAGGAGAATATCTTGCGCAGTTTTCTCCTGAGCAAGTGGTTGTGGTGTGCAAACGCGAAGCAGGTGAGCGCGCGCTCAAACTCTTTTCAAAAGTCACGGGAATCAAGGCATTTATTAGAAAATATCCTCCGGGAATTCTAACAAATCCAAACTTGGAGAATTTCATAGAGGCAGACTTGGTTGTTATCTGCGACCCCTGGACTGACACGAACGCTCTAGACGACGCGAAGCGCATTGGCGTGCCAGTGATGGCAGTTTGCGACGCTAACAACTACACAATGAACATTTCAAAAGTTATCGTCGGCAACAACAAAAGCCCAAAAAGTTTAGGAATGATTTTTTACTTGCTCGCAAAACTTTACGTTGAGAAACGAGGCATGGTCCGCGAAGTGCCTCCAATTTCTGAGTGGATTGAAAACTGGGAAAACCTTATTCCGCCAAAGTAAACACTCTCTCGCTTATGGAAAATTTTTTTGCAAGAAACGTATATACGCACGTATATACATAATAGAAATTTTCAGATTTCGAAAATTTTGTATATACATCTGTATATACATCGTTGAGGAGCAATTTTATTTTGTCAGCAGTTTATCGACGAGAGTCATGTGCTTATGCAAACTTCGCGCGCGAATTAAAGCGCAGCGCTCTTTCGCGCGCGCCATTCAAGCTTGCTTTTTATTAACGACGATTTTTTAAATTGCTCTGTCCAAAAAATTAATGATGGAGATTGAGAGATTGCTAAACTTTGGAATCTTGAACCTTGACAAACCTAGCGGCCCGACCTCATTTAAGGTTTCGCAATATGTTAAAGACCTGCTTGGAGTTAGGAAAACCTCTCACGCCGGAACTCTGGACCCAAAGGTAACTGGAGTTCTGCCAGTGCTACTAGGCAGAGCCTGCCGCTTGTTCGATTATTTCACTCGCTCTGACAAAGAATATGTGGGTGTGATGCACCTTCACTCCCCCACAACTTTAGATGAGTTAAACAGCGCAATACAAAAATTCGTCGGTAAAATCGTGCAGGTCCCTCCGCGCAAGTCTGCTGTAAGACGTGCCGCGCGCGAACGGCTCGTGAAAAGTTTTGAGGTTCTTGAGTTTAATGAAAAGTCAAACGACGTGCTTTTCCTAACACGCGTGCAGGCAGGAACATACATTCGCAAACTAGTTCACGACATTGGAGAACAAATTGGCGGAGCTCACATGACTTCTTTGCGCAGGACAAAGGCAAGCATTTTCACAGAAAACGACGAGAATTTTGCCAATCTTTACCAACTGGAAAGAGCTGCGCAAAAATTTAAACAAGGCAATCCAGAGGAACTAATGAAGTTAATTGTTCCAGCTGAAGAGGCAATCCAGAAGGTTCTTCCGCGCGTGGAGCTGTCCGCGAGAAACTTGAAGCAAATATTAACAGGCAAACCATTGAGGAGAGAGGATTTAAATCAAAACATTTCTGCGCTTCCGGAAGAGTTTGCAGCTTTTTGCAATGGAAAATTTGTAGGCACATATCGCGCTGTTGATGAACAAGATTTCGTTGCTAGGCCAGAATTTGTTTATAATTAGTTTGAGCAGAATGCAGAGTGCGCGGCAAACGTTCTCGTGGTTTGACGCTCGCCTCCCCACGCTGAATTACCGACGGAAAACTATGTAAAACTTGCGCTCCTCTTGCCAACATCGCAGAAAGTCCGAGCGCGAGGCGTTTGAGCAAAACCGGCATTGCGCACGAGAAAAATCACCTTAACCTTGCTTTCATGCAAATGCCTTGCTTCTCTTTCCATTTGCCGACGAGAAAACGCGCGCCTTCGGCGCGCGAACGAAGACACTCATCTTCTCTCTGCAACTTTTGCAAGCGCCTTAATCAAATGCTTTCCAGCAAAATAAAACACAATCACAACTCCCAAACTGACAGCAATTGCAAACTGAACATTCTTCACACTTTCCAAAACCATGCTCACGCCTTTTCCAGCAAGCCATGCAGCTGGCACCAGCACGCTCAACCAAAGCAATGTAGCAACGCTGTCATAAGCCATGAACCTGGCACTTTTGATATTTTCAGAGCGCAAATAAAAAACCGTCAACACTCGCGTCCCGTAAAGAAATTTCGCCATCACAACTGCAATAAAATGCTTTCCAGCTGAAATAAAGCTCGCTACTTTTTTGAAATGCACATAAAAGTTCTTCACTTGCCTTTTCTTCAAATACCTTCCGATAAGTTTTGTGCGCGATAGCGTGAACCATGCGAAGTCTCCGAGAAGCGTGCCAAAGAAAGAGAAAATGAAAACAAAGGCTATGGACATGTGACCTTGCGCAGCCAGAACAGAGAAAAACACTATTGCTCCGTCGCCGAACGCTGCCGCGCTGAGCAAAACTATCGCGTAAGCAACTAGCCTATAGCTCTCAATCCCAACAAAAGCGCTTTGCAAAAAATCATAAAGCATGGCTCTTAAAGCTCATCTGAATTTTTAAGTTTCTCGTTATCTGTTTTGCGTTGCCCAATTTTTTGCTTACGCTTCATCCCTCACGCCAGCTTCTGTCAAGAAGAATTGCGCCTCGTTTTCAGGCAAGTTTGGAGAGTCAATCATCTTCGCTACCCTTGAGCCTGCCTTGCCGCGCCGCACATAAATTCGGTAAGTTGAGGCATGCCCGAGAACATTCCCGCCGATTGCTGTTGTAGGATCGCCAAACATCACAGCAGGGTTTGCCATCACTTGGTTCGTGACAAATATCGCGATGTTGTGCTGTTCTGCCGCTCGCATGAGGTTGTGCAAATACCTGTTGAGCTTCTGTTGCCTGTCAGCAAGCTGGCCTCGCCCTGAAAACTCTGCCCTGAAGTGCGCAGTTAGCGAGTCAACAACCAAAAGCTTTATCTTCTCGCCTTCTTTAATCAACTCTCCCACTTTGTCAAGCAACAAAATCTGGTGGTCAGAGTTAAACGCCCTAGCGACAAGTATGTTTTTCAAAACTTTCTCAGGATTTGCGCCAATCCCTTGAGCAATTTGCTTCACTCTGTCAGGCCTGAAAGTTCCTTCAGTGTCGATGTAAACGCACTTCCCTTCTGCACCGCCTTTTTCTTTCGGCAGCTGAACGTTGACTGAGAGCGTTAGAGCAAGCTGGGTTTTTCCAGAGCCGAATGCTCCGTAAACTTCAGTAATCGCTTTTGTTTCAATTCCCTTGCCGCCAAGCAACTCGTCGAGATTTTTTGAGCCTGTTGTGATGTAAGCAATATCCTCTCTCCTTCTCGCGAACTCAGCAGCGTCGACAAAACCCAAGTCCATCATCTTCCTAGCTGCTTGAATCGCCTTTCGTGCAACCGCCTCACCGACGCCAGCCATTTCAGCCAGCGCCGCAGGGCTGAGAACAGCAAGACCCATCAAATCATAAACACCCGCAGCCTCGAGCTTTGCCGCAGTTCCAGGCCCGATGCCAGGCACGTCGGTAAGCTTCTTCTCCTCTTTTTCCTCTTTCTCTCCCATCATCCACAAAAACCTGACGAGTTTAAAAAATTATGTATTGCCTAACTTTCTGACTTAGTTTTCTGAGTCTTTTTCTCTCGCGCCTCAACCCTTTCAAATGTTTCTGAGAGCAGTTTCAAGTAAGGAATTTTAGTCCAGTTGTCGACGATAAATCTAGATGCTTGTTTGTCAATCTCGAACGGCTGGCCTGCGTAAATGTGTCCGTGCGCAGAGCAGTCAAGCAACCCGAACTCTGGTTGTTTGCAAACAATGATGTCATGAACAGAATACTTCAGCGGCCAGCGTTTTATCTTCTTTTTTTCCTTTGTAAAGAATCCTTTGTAATGCCTCGCAGGAAAAGCAGAGAGCATTGTCGAGAGTGTGCCGCTCATCACAAGCTCTTCGTGTTCCTGCAGCGGCGCAAGCGAGATGACAAACGACTCCAACAAAATGCTTGGATAGCGAATGCTCTCAAACCTCAAAAACTCCTCTTTTTCAATCTCCTCTGTCTGCGTTTCGTTCAAGTCAACCAAACTTATGTCATACTTTTCAGCAAGCTTCACATACCCTTGCTCTTCAAACACCTCCCAAGTGTCACGCCCGTCGCACCCCTCGGCAATAATCACATCTCCAACTGCATTCTTGTTCTCCACGCAAAACTTCAAAACCTCTTCAACCAACTCCTTGCTCACCTCGCGCCCTTCTTCCAGCGCAGGTTTGATTACAATCTTGTCATACTTCTTCAGCTCCTTTCCCAACCCAAGAACTTGCAAAATCTTGCCAACAGAATCCTTGTAGTTTTTGAACTTAATCGAAGCGCCTTTAACCATTTTTTTCTATACCCTGTTGGGTTTTTAAGGATTTTTATCTCACGAACATACATTTCGCTAACATCACTTTACTTTCATCCTAGAAAGCTGATTAACAGCGTTCACGCAAAACTTAAAAATAAACTCTTGCTTTTCTCGTTATGGCAGGAAAAGTTAAGGAATTAAGCGCAGAGAATTTTGACGAGTTCATTAAGGAAGGGATTGCAGTCGTGGACTTTTGGGCAGCGTGGTGTGGGCCGTGCAGAATGATGTCTCCGATATTTGAGAAAGCTGCTGAGACCCTTTCCTCGCAGGCAAACTTCGGCAAGCTCAATGTTGACGAGTTTCCAGAAATCGCTCAAAGGTTTCAAATTATGAGCATTCCTACAATTGCGTTTTTCAAAGACGGGCAGCTTGAGGATATGTTAATCGGAGTTTCGCCAGAGAGCGAGTTAAAGGCAAAAATCTCTGAGCTTTCTTCTCGCTAATTTCCTCCTGCAAACTTGCGCTTGCTTTCCCTGCGCAGCAGCTTGCTCTCCTGCGCTCGTTCCGAAAACGCTTGCGCAACCTTTGCGAAGCCTCTGCGAGCGCAGTTCAAAGCACACTCTTTGCGTGCGGCATAAGCTCCATACACCCATCTGAAATATCAAGTGTCAAATGGCTCGCCCGGCCATTTCATTCTGCAAAGAAGTGCAACAACGAGCGCGAGACATGGGCGCGCTGGCGTTACATCCTTTCAAGTCGTTTGATTCTCTCTTCAAGCGGCGGATGTGTTGAGAACAAACCCCTAATCTTGCTCTTGAACGGATTGGAGATAAACAGCGGCGCAAGCGCGCGAGGATAGCGCCTCATCTCAGTTGGCGAGAGTTGCTCGCGTTGGATTTTTATCAGCGCATTCCTCAACCCAACCGGATAGCGAGTGAATTTCACACCAGTGGCGTCAGCTGCAAACTCTCTTTTTCTTGAGATTGCAAGAGAGACAAGGTTAGCAAGCAAAGGCGCGAGGATTGCAGCTAGGATAGCAATGAAAAACAACGCAGCGCCGCCGCGCCCTTCTCTCCGCTCCCCTCCAAACGACGAAAACCACAAACTCCTCAAGAACATCTCAGCAGCAATAGCAATCAAACCAACAAGCACAGCTGCAAGCGTCATGAACCTAACATCATAGTTTGCAATGTGTGCCATTTCGTGAGCAACCACGCCCTCCAACTCTCGCTTGTCCAACTTTTCAAGAGCTCCTGTTGTCACGCAAATCACAGCATGCTCAGGATCCCTGCCAGATGCAAACGCATTAATCTGCGATGATTCCATAACATACAACTTTGGCATTGGCAAACCCGACGCTATCGAAATGTTCTCAACCACATCAAACAACTTTTTGTGCTTAGCTCTGCTCGCCGGCTTCGCTCCAACAGATGCAATCGCAATCTTTTCAGCATTGTAATAACTCGCAACCACGTACAAAATCGAGACAACAATTGCAATGCTCATGATAACAAAAAATGTTCCTTGCCCAAGGACTGCAGAAAGCAGCCAGCCGAAAAGCGCGAAGATGCCGACAATAACTACGATAAGCGCAGCTGATTTTACCTTGTTCTTTCGTATCTCGTCGTGAAATGAAAGCCTGCTTTGCATCCCTTGCCAATGCCAAACCAGTATAAAAAACTTACATCCATGCAAATGGAAAAAGTTTATTTATCTAAACGCGGAGGAATGGCATGAGAGAGTTCATTTATTACTCCAAAACAGCGCCGACAAGTGGCAAGTACATCGGCACTGACCTCGCAGCCTCAGGAAGACTTGACATAGCTGTCCACTCTGTCATCGCAGCGTTTTTCCTCAGTCACCGCATTCGCGAGGATGTGCGCATGCACCTGATTTTCATGGGCCCGCCAGATCCGCCAAAACACTTGGAGATGAAACCAGTTGTCGAGGGAAAAACCGGCATAGACAAGATTTATTTTTCAAAAAAGAATGTTGCAAAAGTTTTGAAAAAGATGCTTTACAAATACAAGCGCGGAGAGAAGCGCGAGGTATTCCCTGGTTTTTGGGTTGAGAAGAAACCTCTTTTGAGCGTGATTGATGAGCTGATTTCTCAGGGAAAAGAGGTGTTTATTCTTGGCAGGTCAGGAGAGGACATTCGCCAAGCGGCCCTGCCTGAAAATCCGGTTTTTCTCGTCGGCGACCACGAAGGGCTGCCATCAAAAGACCTGAAAAGGTTGCGAAAGATTGCGAAAAAGATTTCAATTGGACCGAGAACCTACTTTGCCTCTCACACAATTGCGATTGTGAACAACGAACTTGACAGGAGAGAATAACCAGCTTAATCAGCTTAACACAAGATATTTAAATGTCAACTGCGTTAACAAATTGTGAAAGGAGGTGTAAAATGCCAAAGAAAAAAGAAGGAGGCCACATTGGAAGCTGGGCGTTCCTAATCGGTCTTGTGATTGCAGTAGTGTTCAGCTTCGTTGGCACGCAGCCTGGCGGAGGCATGGCTTCATGGGTGCTTCCAACACTTTTCGTGATTGGAATCATCGTTGGGCTGTTTAACATTGCTGAGCACGAAGTGAGCCAGTTCTTATTTGCCGGAGCAGTGCTTGTCATCGTGGCAAGATTCGGCGGAGATGTGCTCACACCATTCGGCTGGGCAAAGAACTTGCTTGACTCTGCTGTTGCCCTGTTTGCTCCAGCAACAATTGTTGTGGCCCTTAAGCACGCGTTCGCACTAGCGCGCGACTAAGTTTTTATTGTTCTTTTTTATTTTCCTTTTCTTCAATCGCTTCGAGAAACTCCTCAGGCATCGGCGCATAACCGATTGTCTCTCCGGTCTCCTCGTCAATTATCTCAACGTGGTACTGGCCGTTTGGCAACAAGAGATTAATCTTTCCCACGCTTCCTTTGCCAATCTTCTTTTTGTCTGAGTAGTACTCCACATACTCTGGGTCAGGGTCAAGCAAGAGCCGCACTTTTTGGTGGCGTTTGAATTTCGTTTGCATCTCTACTCAAGCGCTTTCAAATTTATATTTGTTTGCCTTCCTTTCCTACGCTTGAAATCGCTCCGCGCAAAGCAAAAAAATTTAAACCTCTCTCGCAAGTGCAAAACATGATTCCATACCTAACTTCTGAACAAATGGCGCAGGTTGACGCGCTCGCAATTGAATGGGGTATTGACATTCCGCGCATGATGGAAAACGCTGGCAGGAACTTCGCGCGCTTTGTTTTTGACGAGCTCTCTCCAAGCTCAGTTTGCGTGCTTTACGGGAAGGGCAACAACGGCGCAGACGGGCTTGTGGCTGCTAGGTACTTGCATTTGTACGGCGTTAGGGAGATAAGAATCCTGCCTGCCAGCTCAGAAGGAAACGAGTTTGTGAAACACAATTTAGCAATACTTGAAAAACTAGGAATACGCCCGACGGAAGAGCTAGGAAAGTGCGACCTGGTGATAGACGCGCTGCTCGGCTACAATCTGAAAGGAGCGCCGCGCGGAAGTTACGCAGAACTGATTCGCAAAGCCAACGAGCTAAAGAACAGCGGCGCGCGAATTGCCGCGTTTGACTTGCCTTCAGGACTTGACCCAAACACAGGAACCTGCGCAGGAGAATGCATCAAGGCAGACTACACCCTCACACTTGCCCTTCCAAAAATTGCTTTAAAGCTCGCCCCAAAGGATGTTGTGGGAAAAGCGTTTGTAGTCAACCTCGGTTTACCTGCAGAACTTTACTCTGCCCTTGGAATCTCAGTCCCTACCGACTTGTTCTCCCGCTCAGATGTCGTGCCTCTGAAAGAGAACGAATAAAACACCTCTCCCGGAATGAAGAACTTCTCAAAAACCACACCCTTTGACTCAAGGAGTTTCTCAAACCAGAACCTCTTCGGAGAGTTCATCCTCTTTCCAGACAACTTCCGCGTTGGAAAACTCGCAACCACTCTCTTTGCCTCAATCCTCTCAAAAATTTTCTCAAAAACCTTGCGTTTCTCTTTGGCAGTTTCTGCAACAATGTCCAGGAGTTTGAACAGCAAAACCACATCGCACTTTTTTGGCAACTTACCTAAATCTCTTTCGTCGGTTATGTCAACAATCAATGTTTTGCCTTCCAGCTTGCGCGCTTTGAAAAAACTCTCAACTACTTCAAGCACGCTAGCATTAACGTCGCACGCAACATACTCTGTTCCTCTTTCAGCTAGCGCAATTGGGTTCAGCCCGCATCCAATGTCTAAGATTGTTTTTGGTTTTGTCGCGTAAACAATCCTTTTTACCTCGTTGTAAAATCCCAACCTCTCTTTAGTTGAGGCATGCGTTGCGAGCAAACTTGAAATGTCTTCTCCTGCCAACAGCTTCGCACGCTTTCTCTCTGACAACTCAAACATCCCTACGCTCCTCCTCAACTCTGCTCGCGCCTTTTTCACAATCCCTTTAGCTTGCTTCTCTCCAAGCCCTTCAAGATTCCCAAGCCCTAGCTCTCTCCCAACCTTTTTAACAATCTTCTCAACAAACTCCTTTTTCACTCCTCTCAACTCTCTCTTCTCTATAACTTTCTCAACTATCTCTTCCATGCCCCTGCGAAAGAAATGAAAGTTATATAAATTGCTAATGCGAAGTATGTGGATGGAAAAAAGAGGCGCAGCACACATCGAGATGG
>RFLC01000053.1 GCA_003694055.1 Candidatus Pacearchaeota archaeon
GAAGATAGCTTTGTTATTGCTCTAGTTGTTGAAGCATCTCCTAAAGGAAATTGCAAAGCAAAATCGTTGCAGAGAATTTTATTGAAGGAAAGCGAGAGAGTTATACAGAAAAAGAAAACAGAGCCGCTTACAGGCAGAGGGGCAGAGGCGAAAGTTTGTTTGGAAGTTTGGCAAATGAATATGGTGACAGAATTAAAGCTAGAAACACAAGAGCGATTGAGACGAGAGTGGCGGCGAGGGTGTTAGCTTATCAAATCAAGTTGCTGATAAGAGTAGGTAGTGTGGTTTTTGTGGTAATTGTTAGACACGCCCATTGACGCATAACCTTTAAAAAGGCTATTTCGTAGATGGTTAGGTTAAAATGGTTGACGTGAGAGCAGTTGAGGCTGGCAAGTTTAACATCGCCTTGGCAAGGGTGTTGAAAGAGGAGAAGTTATTTGAAAAGCCCGAGTGGGTGGAGCTAGTTAAGACTTCTGTGCACAAGAAAAGGCCTAGCATCGAGGAGGACTTTTGGTTTAAGCGCGCGGCTAGCATACTGAGACAGATTTACATTAGAGGAGTGGTTGGAGTTCAAAGGTTGCGCACGCGTTACGGCGGCAGAAAGGACAGGGGAATGAAACCGCCGGAATTTAGGAAAGGCGGCGGAAAAATAATCCGTGTTATTTTGCAACAGGCGGAATCTTCTGGCTTGGTCGAGAAGGTTAAGGGAAAGCGCTCAGGCAGGACGCTCACGGAAAAGGGCAGGGAATTGTTGGAGAGCGTTGCAAGCAAGCTAGGAGGTAAGAATGCTTAAGAGTTATCAGAAAAAAGTAAAGTTGGGTGTGCGCAATCGCCACACGCGCTGGGCGCCAATCTGGGCAGTGCTGAGAAAGTTCGGCATCGGCAAGGCGCGCGCAGTTCACCCGTCGCAAATCACAAAGCACAGAAGGCATTGGCGCAGGACAAAACTCAAAATCAAACCAAGGAGGGTGAGGAAAGACCATCTTGGATAAAATGTTAGACAGGAATTATGTTTGTAGGACTGAGAAAGGAAAGGGAAAGGAATTGTTTGACAATCTGCGAGAGTTGGCGCATGACCCTGAGAGGCAGTCAGCACTAGGACTAACGCGAGTTTGGACAAGCACACTTCCGCGGATTACTGACACTTATCTCTCGAGAGGCGGAGCTTTGGCAATGCTCAGCTACTCTCAACATTTGGATTTGGAGGATGTGGGCGTGAGAATTGTGGCTTACGGGCAAGAGGCGCACGACGACACGCTCCGCGCTCTAGAGAGCAATGTTTTCTTTCAGCGTTTGGAGGTAAAGAGAAATGGCGAGTGAAAAGAAAACCGAGGAAAGCGCGAAAGGGGTTGAGTATGTCATTCCGTTGAGAAGAGAGTGGAGGAAAGTGGCGAATTACCGGCGCGCTGGAAGAGCAATCAAGGCGATAAAGAAGTTTGTGGCAAGGCACGCGAAAGTTCCCGAAAGAGATTTGGAAAAGGTGAAGATTGACAGCTCTTTGAACGAAGAGATTTGGTTTAGAGGAAGAAGGCATCCTCCTGCGAAGATAAAAGTTAGGGTCGAGAGAGATGGAGATGTGTGGAGAGTTTATCTTGCTGAGGAGCCTGCAGAGATAAAGTTCAGGAAAGAGAAATTGGCTAGGCGTCACGCGCCGCGAGAGAAGAAAGAGGAAAAAGAGGAGAAGAAAGAGAAGGAGGAGAAGGGAGAGAGCGCTGAGGAAAAGAAAGAGGAAAAAGAGAAAGAAGCAGCGGTTGCAGAGGTGAGAGAAGCTGAGGCGCGCGAGAGTGCGAAGGCAGCTAAACATGCCAAGCTTCCGAAGAAAACTCTTGTTCCAAGAAAGGTTTTGAAAAAGTAGTTCTAGGTTTTGTTCGTGATGCGCGTGCGCTCGCTTTCGCCCTTGCGCCAAATCCTGCAAGTGCTAAACTCAAAGGTTTTAGTAAGCAGCGTTGCGCGCGCTAGCTCTCTCGCTTATTAACCTTTTCAACAACTCTCTGTTTTGCCGACGAAAAATTTTTGTGTCGCGCAGCGCTTAAAGCGGCCCACATGTAACCGCTTGCCAACGCGCGCCGCTTTGATGCACCCCTCAGAGCACCATTTGATAAAATGATACTAACAGCGCGCGTTTTTAGAACAAAAACCTGCGCAACTTCCCCTCCTTAAACTGCGAGAATTTCTTGCGCGCAGATTAAGCCGCGCGCATTGCTCAAGGCACATCCCCCCTCACCGCGCAGCATCTTCACTCCCCCGCCTACTGCCAAATTTTCACGCTCACAATAACTAATCCACAGATGTTTTTCATCGCAATAAAACTTATAATTCCCTGCTCCAGTTGTTTTATATGCGAAAGCAACTCTTTTCTGCGCTGGCGTGTTTGGCAGGATTGTGCGGAGGTTGCCAAAGCAACTTTTCCAACAGCAACGTTTCACCACTTCCTGACGCGCACGCAAACGCCGCAAGTGTCGAGCTCAGCCCTCTTTCTCATGCCACCCAACCGAGGAGTGAGCTGAGCGATGAGCAAATTCGCGACGCTTTTCTTCTCCTTGCTTACGGCTTTTCCCTGCCTGCAACTTCGCAAGAATTAAATGAGGCAGTGAGAGAGGCAAGAGAAGAGAGTGTTACAACCTATGACAAAATCGAAACAAGGGTTGATGAGGTTGTAGGAGAGTTGCTTGAGTACAAGAACTGCGATGAGTGCGTTGGCTTGACCCGGCAGGATGTCGTGCCTCTTGCCAGAGAAATTGCGCAAATCCCGTATTCCATCTCCCTGCCAACTTACGCGCTGAACAAGAAGCTGTCCAGCTTCTTCAAAGAGCCGCTGGAAAGCTATTTGAGCAGAGCAGACAAGAACAGAGACGGGCGAGTAACTCTTGAGGAGAGCGTTCTCACATACCGCGAGCTATTGCAAACCTCTCGCTAAATTTCGCGCCTCGCAAAGTATCTCTAGCAGAACGGGCAATTAGCTTTGCCGTGCGCCTTGCAAACCTTTGGTTTCGCGCTCTTCCTCTTTTTTGCAGTGCTGCGTTTGGCAGTTTTTTTCTTTGCAGCCATGCCAGCATTAATTGCTCGGAGTATTTAAGGTTTGCCTTGGAACAATCATCACGCCATTATAGTCCGAGCAACAACGAAAATTTTAAATACTTGGCAGGAATAGAATTATTGCTTTTCTAAAATGAATGAAGAAATGTCAAAGAATGCGTTGAAATCCTCAACTAGTTTGGTTGGGATTGTGTGCAAGGATGGCGTTGTAGTTGGAGCTGACCGCCGCAGCACTGCTGATGGCAGACTTGTGCTCAACAAAACGAAAACAAAAATTAGGCATGTCACTCCAAACATCATCGCAGCTTACACAGGAGTTGTGGCAGATATTGAGCTCTTGCACAAGGTTCTCTCAGCTGAACTCAAGCTTCGGGAGCTGTCTACTCACACAAAACCGACCGTGGGAGAAGCCGCAAACCTGATGGCAATGCTCACTTACCGGGGAGTGAGAGCAATGTCTCCTATTCCTTCGATAGTTGGAAGTTTGATTGCCGGCGTCAACCCCGACGGAAGCACAGAGCTTTACACAATCGAGCCCTTTGGAGCGGTTCTGAAAGTTGAGGACTACGACGCAAACTTCTCGTCAGGAATGCCGTTCATCCTCGGAATTTTGGAGAAAGATTACAATAAAAATATGAATGTTCAGCAAGGGGCAGAGCTAGCCAGGGCTTGCCTGCGCGCAGCAATGGAGCGCGACACTGGTTCTGGGAATGGTATTGATGTGTTTGCAATAACGAAAGACGGCATAAAGCATGTAATTTCTGAACAGCTAACAGCACAAGTTAAGTAATTGGTAAAATGCCAGACATTTTGAAGACGATAAAGGATAAGCTGCCAAACGTAATCTCTGACGCGATGTTTGAAGGCGCGAACATAGTGCTCTACACAGACAACGCAAGTTTCTTTCGCGAGGGAGATGAAGCAGTTAGGAAGATAGTTTCTGAGATAAAAAAGAGGATTGAGTTGCGCGCTGACAAATCCCTCCTTGTCTCTTTTGAAGAAGCTGAGAAAAGAATCCGCGAGATTGTGCCAGAGGAGGCAGAGATTACTGCTGTGATGCCTGACGTGCAAAGAAGCGTTGTGATAATCGAGGCAAAGAAACCAGGGCTTGTTATTGGCAAGCAAGGAAGCGTGCTGAGCGAGATAAAAAAGCAGACCTTCTGGAGCCCTGTTGTGCGCCGGAGCCCGTCGATTCCGTCGAAAATAACCGAGAAAATTCGCTCGGTTTTGTACGCGAACAATAGCTATCGAAGGAGATTTTTGAACGAAGTTGGGAAAAAGATTTACCGCGATTGGAACCCTGAGAAAAAAGACATGTGGGTGAGGGTCAGCTTTCTTGGAGGCGCTTACCAGGTCGGCAGGTCATGCTTGCTCTTGCAAACCCCGAACTCAAAAGTCTTGCTTGACTGCGGCATCAACCCTGCTATCTCTGAAGGTCCTGAGCGCTTCCCATACCTCGATGTTTCAGAGATTGGCGACATAAACGCAATTGACGCAATTGTCCTTTCCCACGCGCACCTCGATCACTCTGGAATTATTCCTTACCTTTACAAAATGGGTTATCGCGGTCCGGTTTACATGACAGAGCCGACGCGCGACATCGCAGCACTGCTTCAGCTTGACTTGATTGGCGTTGCCTACAAAAAAGCAGAGTTCCCGCTTTACAAGGCAGAAGACATCAAGGAGATGGTGCGGCACTCTATCTGCTTGAGTTATGGAGAGGTGACAGACATCACTCCTGACATCCGCATAACCTTTTACAACGCTGGCCATGTTCTCGGCTCTGCGCAAGTTCACATCAACATTGGCAACGGATTGCACAACTTTGTTTACACAGCAGACACAAAGTACGGCCGCACCCGCTTGCTTGACCCTGCGCACAATCGCTATCCGCGAGTTGAGAGCATCCAGCTTGAGTCAACCTACGGCTCGCGCCAAGACGTTCTCCCGCCGCGCCGCGAGACTGAGAAGTTTTTCATCCAGCTGGTGCGCGAAACAATTGAGAAAAGAGGCAAGATTTTACTGCCAGAGCTTGGGCTGGGACACGCGCAAGAAACAATGCTGCGCGTGGAGGAGGCTGTAAGAACAGGCGAGATTCCGCGCATACCGATTTATGTCGATGGTATGATATGGGATGTGAACGCAATCCACACTGCTTACCCTGACTTTCTGAGCGGAAGGGTGAGGGAGCAGATATTCCAAGACAACAACCCTTTCACCTCTGACATCTTCTACCGAGTGGGGAGTCCTGCAGAGCGAAAGAAGGTCCTTGAAGGAGGTCCTTGCATAATCATTTCCACCTCCGGAATGTTGAGCGGCGGCGCTTCGGTTGAGTATTTCAGGCATTTGGCAGACAATCCAAAAAACCTCATTGCGTTTGGGTGTTATCAAGCAGTCGGCTCTCTCGGGAGGAAGGTGAAGGAGGGAGCAAAAGAAGTCAGTTTGCCGGGAGATTATGGCGGCGAGAGCGTGCAAGTCCGCATGCGCGTGGAAACAATCGAGGGGCTTTCTGCGCACTCAGGAAGGAACGAGCTCTTGCAATTCGTGCACCGCATGTCTCCTAAGCCAAAAAAAATTATAATCAATCACGGAGAGCCGTCAAAATCCCTTGACCTCGCTTCCACGCTCCACCGTTCTTTGAAAGTTGAAACAACTGTTCCGAAAAACCTAGAAACAATTAGGTTGAAGTAGCTAGTGAACAAACCCGCGCAGGCAAACCCGCGCATAGCAAGGATTTCTCGGCAAGCGATTTTAGAAAAATTTTCTGAGGATGGAATGTATATACAAACGTATATACGCTTGAAAGCGCGCAAAGAGATTAAGCGCGGCGGCGCAGCGTTGCAAGCATGGCCGCCGCGCGAACTTCTCGCGCTTTCTCCAAAGGCTTACTGCTAAGCACGTTAGAGCAGAACAAACCTGCGAAAAACCCCTCTCTGCTGAGATTCAATAAATCACTCCAACAAGCAAGCCCTCAATTTGCTCAAACCTTATTTTTCCGTCTGCAGCTGGCGATGCATCGCCTTTTGTCAGAAAATAAACTCCCTGCTCGTCCCGGCCCTTTTCAATTACTCTGTGAACAATCAAAGCGCCTTTTTGCCTGAAAGAAACAATGTCGCCAACATTTATTTCATCTGCGCTCTTTGGAGGGATGAAAATCCCTTGTGCGCTTTTGCCGAACATCGCTCCCATGCTGCCGGTGTCTGCAAACCCTCTCACCTGCGCGTTTGGAATCTTTATCTCAATCTTGTCTGGAAAGACGTCGATATTGTCACTGTCTAAAAAGTCGCTGACTTCATAGCTTGCGAGCGCAGTCACTCCGCCGGCTTTTGTGATGCCAAAACTCGAGAAATAATTTGCTCCCACAACTACGCCAAGCATGAAAATTGCAGCTAGCCAGAGCGCCCGTAAAGCAACGTCCAGTTTTCCCATAAATTTGCCAACGCGCTCAGCTTAAAAATCTTTTGCATCTCTTCCCAGTTTGCACCCTAGCAAAAGGTTTTTGGGAACAAAAGCGCAATGCTTAAATACCTACCATGATGTTTAGTTTAATTCTAAGATGGAAATCCCGACAGAAATTCAGCATCAGGCAATGGGATATGACCGCACTGCGACAATGTTTTCTCCAGACGGGCATATCCTGCAGGTTGAGTACGCAGAGAAAGTTGTAAAACTCGGTAGCGCGAGCATAGGCTTTGCGTGCAAGGATGGAGTGGTGATTGTTGCAGACAAGCGCATAAGGGACAAACTAATCAAGCCAGAGTATGCCAACAAGATACACGAAATTGACTCACACTTGATTGCATGCTCAGCAGGAATCGTCGCTGATGCTAGGATATTGATAGACTACGCCCGCGTGCTTGCCCAACAGCACCGCATAACATATGGCACTCCAATCGAGCCAGTTTCTGTGATTCGCTCGCTAGCTGACAGGAAGCAATCTTTCACGCAATACGGAGGCACGCGCCCGTACGGAGTTTCGATAATGCTCGCAGGAGTGAACAAAGGGAAAAACTACCTCTACGTTTCAGACGTGAGCGGGAACTACCTTGCCTACCGAGCAAACGCAATCGGCGAAAACGACGAGAAGATAAAGGAAATACTGAGAAGGGACTTTCGAGATGACATGACAGTTGAGGAAGCTGTAAAGTTTGCGCTGAAGATTTTCAAGCAGATTCTTGATAAGAACTTTGACATCGAGAGGTTTGAAGCAGTGCGCATCCCGACAAAGAGCGCGCAGTTAGTTCGGTTTACGCAAGCAGAGCTGAAAAAGCTGGCTAAGTGAGCTGAGCGAGATTGCTTCTGTTTTTGAGGTTTGCCCCTCGCACAAAGTTGTTTGCGTTGGCATTCTCATAACTCGCTAGGCATTCCGCAAAGAGCTTGCACATGCGCTTGGATTTCCGGCAGGTTGTCAGTTCCTTTATTTGCGCGCGCCGAAGGCGCGCTGTCAGTCCTCTGCTCTCCTCTTGTCGGCATTTAAGAGCAACCCTTGCTCTCAGGGATAAAAAACCTTTTTTGAGTGGTTAATTTATTTAACTATTCTGAAGTTAAGCTAACCGAAAGTTTTAAATACTACGCGCGAGTGAGAAATTTATGATGGTTGACAATCAGCTTGTGAAGAGAATAAGGCAGCACTTTAGATTGAACGAGTACGAGACAAAAGTGTGGTTAGCCTTGCTTTCAAGAGGGATTGCTTCAGCAGGTGAGATTGCGACGATTTCTGGCGTGCCAAGGTCGCGAACATATGACGTGCTTGAATCGCTAGAGAAGAGCGGGTTTGCTATTACAAAGATTGGCAAGCCAGTGAAGTACATTGCTGTCAAGCCTGAGGAAGTGATTGAAAAGATGAAGATGTCAGCGCTGCAAGAGGCGCAGGAAAGGGTTAAGATGCTTTCCAGTTTGAAAGAGACTTCTGATTACCTTGAGTTGCTCAATCTTTACAAGAATGGCATTGAGCCGGTGAAAACGCATGAAATTACTGGCACTCTGAAGGGACGCTCAAACATCCTGCCAAAGATACGCGAGCTCGTGCAGAACGCCAAGCGCGAGGTTTTCATTTGCACAACCTTGGAGGATTTCGAAGACAAACTCCGCTCAATCTTGATTGGAACAAAGGAGCTTGATAAGTCTAAAGTCCGGACTTGCTTTGTGGTGAACGGGCCAGTTGAGCGCTTGAAAAAGATGAAGTTTAAGATGAAGCTGCCCTTGATGCGCACCACGCAAAATGCGAGGGTTTACATTGTCGACAGAGAGGAAGTGCTTTTCATGATAACCCCTCAAAATGGAGCAGAAGAGGTTGCCATCTGGCTCAGGTCCCCTTACTTTGCCTCATCTCTCGCCGCTTTGCTTGAAGCAAACGCCCAGAAATTGTGAGCCAGGCGAGCGACTTGAAGCACACCTCTCTCCACAGTTTTGTAACCCCTCAGTTAGATTTATATAAACTTATTTCTAAAATATATTATGCAGAAGATAAATCTCAATCCGGCAATTCCGCCATTGCCAAAGCCGATTGACAAACGCAAGGTTGATGTGCGCTACATGCTCCTCCCGCCGTACGCTTCTGTCCACATCTATTGGCATGACAAACTGGGCGAGCTTGTTTATGAGGTTGAAGAACCGCTGTTGACTAATTACGAAAAGTCAGCGCTCTGGAAAATCGAGGAAGCGATGCTAGAGTTGATTAACATCAATGTTGCGAAGGACAAGGACCTTAATTCTGTGTTGGAATACATTGACAAAACTGCGCGCTTGATTATCGACGAGCTGAACTTGAAAGTTAGGAAAGACAGCTATGAAAAGCTTTTCTATTATTTGTTCAGAGATTTCATCGGTTATAACGAGATTGACCCGCTGCTGCGCGACTACTTTATCGAGGATATTGAGTGCAATGGAGTGAACACCCCTGTGTTTATTGTGCACAGAATTTACCGCAACCTGAGAACCAACATAATTTTTCGCGACATGGAATACCTTGCAAGCTTTGTTGAGAAACTAGCGCAGCGGGCAGGAAGGTATGTTTCATACGCCCAGCCGCTCCTCGACGGAACGCTTCCAGACGGCTCGAGAGTTAACGCAACCTACACAAAAGATGTTTCCTCGCGCGGACCAACTTTCACAATCCGCAAGTTCACCAAAATCCCTTGGACACCAACCCAGCTTATTGCGATGAACACGCTCTCCCCAGAAATGCTTGCATACTTCTGGCTTTTGATTGAACACAAGTCAAGCATTGTTGTAGCTGGAGGCACTGCATCTGGAAAAACAACCCTCTTGAACGCTCTTGCATTTTTCATTCCTCCTGAGGCAAGGGTTGTGAGCATTGAGGACACGCGCGAGATTAACCTGCCGAGGGAAAACTGGCTGCCAGCAGTTGCTCGAACCTCAATTGGAGTTGGCAAGGTTGGGGAGGTGGACTTGTTTGACATCTTGAAAAGCTCTTTCAGGCAAAACCCTGACTACTTGATTGTTGGCGAGGTTAGAGGAAAGGAAGCGTTTGTCTTGTTCCAAGGCATGGCATCTGGTCACGCCTCGCTCAGCACCATCCACGCAGACTCTGTCGAAACACTCATCCGGCGCTTGCAAACCCCTCCAATTAACCTTTCCCCAACTCTCGTTAACACTCTCGATGCAGTCGCAGTAGCAACGCACGCGGTTGTGAGGGGCAACGAAACCAGAAGAATCAGAGAGATAACAGAGATTGTGAACGTTAACCTCGACGGAACTGCGTTAATCAACACCCCATTCAGATGGGACCCCCACACCGACTCGTTTTTCATAAAGTTTGACAGCAAGGTGTTTGAAAAAATCTCGCTCCGCACAGGCATCTCAGTAAAGGATTTGCAAAAAGAAATGATGACGCGCGCAAAACTCTTGTTCGAGCTCTACAAGCGCAGAGTGTTCGGCTTTGACGAAGTCGGAAAGGTTATCAACGCCTACTACAAAAATCCTGCTCAAGTCATTTACAGCTTTAACATCTCACCATAATGAAAAAAGAGGATCTTCCAGCAATAGCGAATCTGTTGACAGCTATGCGGGACACAGTGCGGAAAATCGAGGAGGCGCAGAAAAACAAAGACCTTGAAACGCTTGAAACTGCGAAGAAAGAGCTTGTGATGTTCAGTAACAAACTTAAGGAGTTGCTATGATAGCAGAGCTTGAGAAAAATATTTCAGGGCAGATTAGAATTTTGAAAGAGATTTCTCTTTACCTGAACATACTTGAGCAAACGCGCAAGCCGCAAGAGAGAAAGCTGCTTGAAAAGTCAATTAATTCTTTGACAGAGAATTTGCGGATGCTCAACGACGCAATTCCGCAGATTGTGAAATCTATTTCTCTTGCCCAGCCGCTCCCGACGGAAAAGAAGCAGTTGAAGAAGAAGCACGAACTTGAGGAAGTGAAGATAAAGCATTTTGACAAGGACTTGGTTGTGGTGTTGAACAAGCGCGACAAGGAGAGGTTTTTGCGCGAGCTTGCTTTTAGCGAGTCTTTCATTAAAAAGATTAAGAAGAGGCAAAGAAAGCAGGAAGAGAAGAAAGAGAAGGTGCAATGGAAGGGCTCGCGCGGATATGTGAAGCTAGCGAACAAGTTTTTCCTCGACAAAGCTGAGAAGCTGATGGAAAAAGGATATTTCATTGACTTGCGCACAAACTTGAGAAAGGCGAACATCGACATGCTTGCCGAGTCCTATGCCGCAATGACAATGCTCACAACTGCAATCGCGTTTTTCCTCTCAATTTTCCTTGCAATTTTCTTCTTATTCTTCAGCGTCGGATTTTCCCCTCCTTACATCTCGCTTTTTCATGGCAACTACCTCACAAGGTTTCTTGAAGTCCTGCTTATCCCAATCTTCTTGCCTGTTCTAACTTTTTTTGCTGTTTACTACTACCCATACACTGAGCAAAAGGCAGCAGAGCAAGGCATAAACCAAGAGCTGCCATTTGCTGTGATACACATGAGCGCAATCTCTGGCTCTGGAATCTCGCCCTCTGAGCTGTTCCGCATCATTGGCACGAGCGACGAATACCCTTACTTGCGAAAAGAAATCAGGAAAGTGCTCAACCAAATTAATGTTTACGGGTATGACCTTGTGACTGCTCTTAAGAACGCTGCGAAAAACTCGCCGAGCGAGAAGCTTGCCGAGCTTTTGTCCGGGCTTGCCACGACGATAACCGCAGGCTCTGACCTGTCTGCATTTTTAGAGAAGCGCGCAGAGTCGCTCATGATGCTTTACCGACTTGAAAGGCAGAAGTACACCAAGCTTATCGAAACCTTCCTTGATATTTACATCAGCATGGTAATCACAGCTCCGCTTATATTTTTGCTCATCATCATAATGCTCAATCTCACCGGCTCTGGTCTCTCGCTCTCCCCAACTCAACTCGGTCTCGTTTCAGCAGGAGTGGTGGCAATCCTAAACATATTTTTCCTTGTGTTCCTCCAAATAAAACAACCATCTTACTAAAATGAAGCTGAAAAAAATTCATTGGGTCGCGATAATCGCAGCGTTATTGATAATAGCTATTGACTTGCTGTTCTTGCTTGACAAACCAAACGTGCTTGTGTTTATCCTCGGCATTGCGTTTGCCATTGGTTTTATTCCTTTTGTAGTTGACATATCAGTTGAGAGCAAGAGGGTGCAGAAGGTAAACGAGATGTTTCTGGAATTTGCGCGCAACCTTGCAGAGAGCGTTTCCACTGGCACGCCTGTCAGCAGAGCGATTGTGAACATGAAGAACAAAGATTTTGGAGTGCTCACACCCTACGTTACAAAGCTAGCTAACCAAGTTGAGCTAGGAGTTCCTGTCAGCACTGCTTTGCATAATTTTGCAGAGGAGATTGACAGCCCGGTTGTGAAGCGAGCAGTTGCTTTGATCCGGGAAGCAGAGCGCGCAGGAGGGGAAATAGATTACATCCTCGACTCGACTGCAAGAGCAATCTCAGAGGTTGAGAAGCTTAAAAACGAGCGCAGATCCTCGGTCTACAATCTTGCTGTGCAAGGCTACATCATCTTTTTCATTTTTATTGGGATTGTTTTGGTTATGAAGTTCAAGGTTGTGCCGCTTGCAGCAGGATTGCAGGGATTTGGCTCGCTCACAAACCCAACCTCTTTGCAAAACGTTCAGAGCGCTAGCGATGTTATGTCTGGAAACTTCGGAGCTGATCAATTCACCCAGGCATTCCTTTACCTTCTTCTCGCGCAGGGATTCTTCATGGGTCTTGTGATAGGAAAGCTTACCGAGGATTCAATGCTTGCGGGAATTAAGCACTCTTTTATCCTGATGCTGGTGGCGTTTTTAGTTTCAACAGGCGCGGACTTGTTTGCCACACCTTCCTCTGAAGGAGCGTCTGCTAGCGCTGCAGGCCTGATTTATCCGATTGCTCGGTTGCTTATGCCTTTCTAGACCGCGCGTTGAAACTTTACAAGATCTCTAACGTGAGACGCAACGCGCAAACTTTTGCGTTCGCGCGTTTGTTTGCCGTTAACTCCTCGCGTTTCATTGTCGCGTGCTTAAGAAAACGCGCTGTTCCTATGCTGGCTTTTAGCGCGCGCAGCTCTCAGTCGGCGCGCACTAACGCAAACCCTAACCATACGCGCTCTCCTAAATTGCCGTAGAGAACTGGCGCAAGCAGAAATTTTTTATACCTTCTTCACACGATGGTTCTATGCTTGATATAGCAAGAAGAGTTTTTGGCAAGCTGCTCTTTGCTGACAGGCGCTTGAGCAGGGAAATTGAGGAGCTTCATTTGTGCAGGAGTTGTCTGGAGAGTTATGCTCGCGCTCCGAAGGCATTACTTAGCTTGCCATTGCGCGTTGAAAGAGCTATAGAAGATTACTCTAACGGAAGGAAGTGCTGGTTCTATAGCTTTGCAAGCCATGAGAAGCAGTTAGAGTACGACATGGCTTGGCACCGAGTTGGGAGAGTGATAAAAGAACTACAGACAGAGAAAGTTTTGCCGCGCGATTGGCTGCCTTTGTACCATGTTGAGAGAATTATCTTGTCTAACTCTAGGAAACAGGGCAAGGACGAGAGTGAGAGCAAGAGTTAAGAGGTGCGCAGCTCTATTACATCCATATCTTTGAGCTCGTGCGCCAAACCCACGCGCTGGTTTGGGAATTTTGCAGACGGACCAGTAACTCTCGCTTCTTTAACTCTCGACGACAAGCCCTTGAGAATTTTCTCAGCAGCGTCGCGCACGACCGAGCCGCGCGGAAGAAGCATTGGCACCTCAGATCTGCTCTTTCCCGGCTCTTTTGTGTAAACTCTAATCACTCCCATCTTGTTGAACATCTCCTCCTTAAGCTCATTAAAACCCTCTTCCTTAAGCGCAGACACGAGCGCAAACTCTAAGCGCATTGACCTGAGCCTTGCTTCCAACTTCCGAGCTTGCTCTGCTGAGAGCAAATCAACTTTGTTAAAAACATAAATGCGTTGCGCGCGAGAGGTAAGGCATGCATCTTCAACTTGCTTAATCTGGTCGAGAGAGTTAAGAACTAAGAGCAAACAATCTGCGTTGTTTACCAAACCCCTGTCAAACTCAGACGAGCCAATTGCAGGAGTGTCCACAACTTGAGCTTGCGCTCCGCAGACCTCTGTCATGCCTACGCAAGGCTCGCGCGTGGTGAATGGATAGTCAGAAACTAAAGGTTCTGCGTTCGTTAGAGCGCGCATCACGCTTGACTTGCCCACGTTAGGGAGACCAACAATAACAAACTGAAACCCCTCTTTCCGCAC
>RFLC01000054.1 GCA_003694055.1 Candidatus Pacearchaeota archaeon
ACCTACAACCTCCCAATCGACAACTTCCACTCTGGCACGAACACAATCGAACTGCGCGGCACAAACATCCATGTCGCCGGAGGATTCATAAAAATAAACTACATCGGCGGAGTTGAGTTTGCAAACTTCACCCGTTACAGCTTCCCAGGTGTCAAGGGAGCAATCAATGTTTACGACGGCATGTACATCCCAGGCCAGCTCAACTCCATGGACATTCTCCTGCACCTAGATAGCGACGAAGATGTATTCCTCAACATAGGAAATGTCACGGTCTACAACGGCACAACTAACGGAGAAGAAAACATCACCATCTCAAACTCTCTCCTTTCCAGCTTGTTAGACTACAACTCACTCAGCAGCGAAACAGTTCCAATCAGAATTGGACTAATCAACGCATCCTTCCAATCCCTTACGCAAAATGCAGATGTTTTCTCAGTCACAGACTTGTCTGGCAGCATGGAGGACTTCTGCGACGGCGGATGGGATGTGGTATGGTGTTGCTTTTTCGGACCAGGCTACCAAGAGTGCAAAGACAACGCGACTGCGTGTCAGTCGTGCGGCGGCACCCACATACCAAAGCTCTCAAACGCGCAAGAAGCAAACCGGGTGCTAGTTAACTCAGTTCTAAACTATTCAGGCAACAGAGTAGGGTTGGTTGGTTTCAGGTGGACAACTCTCCCCGACGATTACCACCCTCTTTCCGACGACAACAACTCTTTGATAGCAGAGATTGACTCGTGGTGGGCTGGAGGCGGCACATGCATTTGCTGCGGAATTAACAGAGCAGTCCAGGGCTTCCAAGAGAATTGGAGCGACAGCACAGTCAAAGCAATGGTCGTAATGAGCGACGGCATTGCAGGCACAGAATGCTCAGAGCAAGGAACAGGCGACGCAAGGCAAGATGCAATCCAAGCTGCCTGCGAAGCAAAGAACAATTACAACATCACAGTTTACGCAGTTGGATTTGGCGAAGGTGCAGATGAGGCGACCTTGCAATCAATCGCATCGTGCGGCGGCGGCTCGTACTACTACTCAACCATCGACCAAATCGCTCAAATCTACTCACAAATCTCGCAAGAAATTATAGCATCCTACCAAGAGCAAACAATCCAAGTCCAAGGTGCAATCAACACAACCCTCTACCCTGACTCGTACATTGCAATCAACTACACTTCCCCTGCCTCAAACGTTTACGGCTTGAAAGCAGTTGTGGAAGAGCAGTTTGATGATGCCTACCACGCAAGCTTTGACATTCCCGCAGATGTCACGATAAGCGAAGCGCGCGTCACCTCCTACTCAGGCCCACGCTGGACAAGCAGAGTGTTCGCAAACAACACCCTAGTTTACGACCTCTCAAAATATGGGGACGAGTTCATATCGCTCGGCGACCCTTATTTTGTTTACATCCCTCCCTCGCTCTTGCAAACTGGCCAAACAAACACAATCAACTTAACAACAGGCACAACACCCGATAACTCAACCCAGGGCTCAGCTTACAACAAAGTCATCTACACTGCATTCAAAAACGCCACAAGCTTCACGCCTGTGCTTGCGCGCGCCGACGGATGCAACTGGACAATTGACTTCTACGACGACACTCAAATCAACATAAGCGTACCATCCAACTACAACGGAAACGAGCAATGCTCTTACACAAGCGGCACAACCGGCACAATTGCCTCATCGCAAGATGCCTTGCAGGTAGCAGTGTTGGAGTTGTTAAGAGAGCTTGACTTCAACTCCGACGGAAAAGTTGATGTTAAGTTCACATCGCAAGACCTGCAGCTCTCCACAAACGAGATTGTTGACATCCCATATGTCTGGTCAACGGAAGTGGAGGTGAGAACATGGGTCTAAAACCATCCATCGTTTTGAAAAATAAAAAAGGGTTCCTCCTGACAACGCTCACCCTATTCATAATCTTCCTTTTTGTTCTAACATACGCGATTTTGCTTAGCAAGCGCGATGTGAGGAGCGAGCAAGAGAGAGTGAAAAGCTTGAACGAGTTTGTGTTTGCAATGAAACAAGACCTGCCAAGGCAGCTGAACATCTTCACCTTCCGAACCTTGTTTTTGCTTGAGAAAAGAATTATCGACACTGGAAGTTATGTTGACAACATGACTTTAAGGTTTGAAGAAGCTTTCTTCAACGGCACGCTTTACGACGAGCCGCAAAGCATTCTCATCGGTGCGAGCTACAACGACATCGTGCAAAGTTTGCAAGAGCGAGGCGAGCTGGTTGGGTTGAACATCACTCTTTCCAACCCCCGCGTTAGGTTGTTCCAACCAAACCCTTGGAATGTAGAATTCGAGCTAACCGCTCAAATGTTCATCGAAGACCAAGGCGGACTCGCGCGCTGGAACTCTAGCGTAACAAGCTCAGGAAAAGTTGCGATAGAAAAGTTTGATGACCCGATTTACTTGGTAAACACGAACTCGCTAATAGCGCACAAATTCGTAAAAACTCCTTACGAAGTCTTCGTTTCAAACGGCGACGCATCCAACCTATCAGACCATTTGCAAAACTCATACTATGTTGAGTCGAGCAGCGCGCCGAGCTTTTTGGACAGATTTGAGGGCAAACTCAGCAACCCAAGTACTCTCGGAATAGAATCGCTTGTCAACCTGGAGGAGCTGTCTGCGCAAGGAATTGGCGTGACTGAAAAGTCAGTTGTGGATTACATCTATTTCTCGAGCAACAACCCTAGCTTCTGCGCTGTGCAAGAATCAGGTCTGCCAAGCTGGTTTAGGATTGACACTGCCCACACCTCAAAATATCAAGTCACATGCGTGCCAAGTTAAGGTGCCAAGTTAACACGCGCAAACCTCTCACCTTCAAAAACCTCCTGTTTGGAAAGCGCGCGGAGCGCGTAAGAGCACTGTAAAAAGCAAAAACTTGCGCGCGCCTAACTTCAAGCGCGCTTTCCCTCACTAACCCTACAAATCTCTCAACAAAAGTGTATATACACATGTATATACAGAAGCGCAGGTGGCAGATCCGCTCGCCTAGAAAAGATAGCAAGCGCACTAATCTCATGCTCACCAGATTGAACTAACAATTGCTAATCCACAAAACAATAAATTCCCCCTCTAGCACCTCAAAAAGCCAAAAATAAAAAGGAAGCAATTTATCTAACAAGCGAACCATTCGCTCAGTCTCTCCACAGTTAAAAATTTTCCGTCGCAAGAGTACGTTTGTGTATGTTGGAAGCGTGCTTCTTAAATTTCCTGTAAGTTTCTCGCACAAAGTCTACTGGCAAAGTGAGAATTTTTCCAATGATAGAAGCAGGATAAAGGCGATCAGGGCACTGAATGGCTTCTCTAACTATCCCATCCGCTACAGCCAAGCAGAAACCCCCAAGAGCATAGCACGAAGCGTGCTCCATAGCTGAATCTGCGCCCAACGATGATGAAAGAAGCTCATATGAAATATACCCTGCTAAAGTTGAGTAACTAATAAAATTTGTCCATAAAGAAACATTAGCAGCCGTTTCTTCATTAAAAACATCTTCCCCGAGTTTATCCTGTAACCATCTGCGATGAGACGCAGGCAAGTTTCCTAAAATAGGATATGTTAGCGGTTTGCCTATATCAAAAGCCAGTCTCACGCTCTCTACTCCAATCGACTTTGCCAAGCGAGATAATGTGCTTCTCCGAGTTATCGTTTCAAATCCGCGTTCGTCCATTCTTTCCTTACTTTCATCATTCTCTCGCATATATTGCGGTGCGCTTCCTCCTATCTCAGACTGGCCGCGCGACGCATTAGAGCCTTGCACGGATGGATACTGACTACCGCATCTATGGCAATACCTTGCATTTTCTCTCCTAGCTGCGCTGCACCCTTCAGTACTGCAGTAAATCTGTTGGGTTTGCGTTATTTCAGAAGAATGCCCTTCCGGAATATCTTGCATAATCTCCCGCGCTTCTTCCAAAATCCTTTCAATCCCGGGATTATCTCTAAGCAACTCTTCTTTAGAAACTCCTGCTTTAATAGCGGCTTGGTAAGAATCTACAACTCTCTGCAAGCTTTCTAGCCTTCGCATCTTTTGCAACTTTGCGAATTGCTCATCAGTCATGCGCGCATATTCAATAGCATAGGAATCTACTCGCTACCCCTCACGAGTTCCTTCTCCCATAAGAAAAGATGGAAAATTAACGTTTATAAATTTTACCATTTAATTTACTACTTTTTCGTTTCTAAGGATTTCGCGCAAAAACAACTAGCTGCAGTGTTCTTTACTCACAGAACTAAGACCGCAAAAATAAATTATCGTTGCTTTCTCTAACACTACAACCTCCTGACTTTGAAATTCACAAAATTTAAGTAAGCTCATAATTTCTCTTGTAAATGCGAGGCATGTCTGCTGGATTGCTGATGTACAAACTCAAAAACGGCGAGATAAATGTGTTTTTGGTGCATCCAGGAGGGCCGTTTTGGAAGAACAAGGACGAGGGTGCGTGGAGCATACCAAAAGGCGAGCTGAATGATAACGAGGACGCGCTGAGCGCGGCGATGCGCGAAACGTTTGAAGAAACAGGAATTAAAGCGCCGGACGAAAAAGAAAAATACATTTACCTCGGTTTCACAAAAACAAAATCAGGAAAAGTCATACACGCCTGGGCTTTTGAAGGCGATTGGAACGGGGAACTTGCATGCACAACCTACGTCGAGCGCGACGACCCAAAGCGCGGAAAACTAAAATTCCCTGAAGTTGACAAAGCAGCTTTCTTTCCCCTAGCTGAAGCAAAGAAAAAAATCCACCCAAGCCAACTCGTTTTCTTAGAACAACTTGAGAAAAAGTTGAAAAATCCCAAGCTAGAGAGCTCGCCGCGTTAAGACATAAAACAACAATTGCCCTGCCTAACTTTTATTGCAAACTCTCTAACAAACTTGCTCCCTCTCGCGCGCCCCTCTCAAGTAACTCTCAACCCGAATGCACTCGCGCTCTTGCAAGCCTAGCTAGAGTAGCAATGACTCCACCTAACAAATCTCGCAAACTGCTAAGAATTAAATACTTCCGACGCAATAAAATCATATGGCAATGCTTTACTCCCAGCTAGTTGAGGTGTATGAAAAACTCAGCAGGCACTCCTCAAAGATTGAGAAAACCCACATCCTAGCAGACTTTCTAAAAGAGCTTGCAAAGCATGGAAAGAAAGAATGGATTTATCTGCTGAGGGGAAGGGTTGTCTCTGACTATGACACGCGCGAAATCGGAATCTCAGACAAGCTGGCTGTGAAGGCAATTGCGTTCTCGTTTGGAATTGACGAGAAAGAGATATTTGAGGAGTACAAAAAAGTCGGCGACCTCGGAGAGATAGCAGAGCACTTTTCGACGAGAAAAAAGCAAGTTTCGCTCCTCAAGCAGCGCCTCACGATTGAGCGCGTTTTCAACGAACTTCGGAAGCTTCTCGAAGTCGAGGGTTCTGGCTCAATAAGCTTGAAGATTGAGATAATCTCCTCGCTGCTCTCGTCCGCTGAACAGAAAGAGGCAAAATACCTTGTGCGCACATTGCTCGGCGACTTGCGAGTGGGCGTGGGCGAGAACATTTTGCGGGATGCGATAGTTGAGGCATTTTTCAAAGAGGACAAGAGCGCGGCAGAGCTGGTAGCGCGTGCATACGAACTTGCGAACGACTTTGCGCAGGTTTTCGAGGCAGCAAAGCGCGGCAAGGCTGAGTTGGAGAAGATTGAAATCACGCCAGGCAGGCCAGTGAAAGTAATGTTGCCAGTGAAAGTCACGAGCGTGGCAGAGGCGTTCAAGGTGTGCGGCAAGCCAGCTGAGATAGAGCACAAGTACGACGGCTTCAGGGTTGTGATTAGCAAGGACTCGCGAGGCGAGCTCAAATTATTCACGCGCCGCTTGGAAGATGTGACAAAACAATTCCCTGATGTGTGCAAAGCTGTTGAAAAGCTTGTGAAAGGAAAGAGCTTTATCCTAGACTCTGAGGTTGTGGGGTATGACAAAAAAACGAAACGCTACAAGCCGTTCGAGGCAATAAGCCAACGCATCAAAAGGAAGTATGAGATAAAGAAGCTCGTCGAGGAATTGCCTGTCGAGGTGAATGTTTTTGATGTTCTTTACTACAACGGCAAGAGTGTCATGAAAGAGCCGTTCAAAAAAAGGCGCGCGCTGCTTGAGAAGATTGTGAAGAGCAAACCGCTAGAGTTGAAGCTGGCAGAGAACATCATCACTGCAGACGAGCGTGTAGCTGAGCGTTTCTATCGCGATGTGTTGCGCGCTGGCGAGGAGGGCGTGATTTTCAAAAACCTCGAGGCGCCTTACACACCCGGCAGGAGAGTCGGCAACATGGTCAAGCTAAAACCAGTTGTCAAAGACCTTGACCTAGTTATCGTCGGAGCAGAGTTCGGCTCAGGAAAACGCGCGGGCTGGCTCACAAGCTACATCCTAGCTTGCAGGCACAACGACAAGTTCCTGGAGGTCGGCAAAGTTTCATCCGGTCTGAAAGAAAAAGAAGGCGAGGGCACAACTTACGAGGAGATGACGCGCCTATTGAAGCCGCTAGTGAAGCGCTCAGACGGCAAGTTCGTCGAGGTGGCTCCAAAACTAGTTGTCTCTGTCACCTACCAAAACATACAAAAAAGTCCTGCCTACACCTCTGGCTTTGCGCTGCGCTTCCCAAGAATCACAATGTACCGCCCAGACAGAAACACGAGCGACATAGCAACCCTCGACGACATCAAGCAAGCTTACCTCGCGCAATTCAAACGCAAGAAAACCACGCGCTAATCTTCCGCAAAGTTTATATCCCTCTCTGCCACGCCAAAGCATGCTTCAAAAATACACCCAAACAACCTACGAGAGCTGTTTGGCTTGCTGCCTGTTGCAAGCTGTCGCTAGAGTCAAGCCATTAAAAATCTCAAAAAAGCTTGAGCTAGCATGCCTCTTGCACTCGCTAAAGTTCAGCAAACACGACTTTGTCATTGGCCATGTTGACTTTATCGTAAAAAAATTCAATGTGCGCGTCACAAGAATTGTTGGAAGCAAGAGGTTGTTTGACCATCTAAAAAGAAAGCGCTCGCGCAATCTTAGCACAAAACGCAAGAGGATTGACCTAAGTCTAATCAATAAATTTCTTGACAAGCAACCAATTGTTGAGATGGATGTTTACCATTTGTACAGGACTTACCATTATCCCCACTTCATCACAATCTTGGGAAAAACTGGGAACAAATACAAAATTTTTGACACATGGGATGGGAAAGAAAAGTTTGTCAGGAGCAAGACTCTAGCCAACTCAATCTCTTCGCTGAAAAACCGCCTCAAACTCTCTCCGCAAATGATAATTGTTGAATAACAACCCCTCCACACTCACACTCACGCTCACTCTCGCTCGCGCTCGTTTGGCGGCGCGTCTCTTGAAAAGAGCATTGCAAATGCCCGCTCCATCACAACAATTTTTAAAACCCTCCCTAGAGAGAAAATTTAATGCCTAGCCAAGACGAAAAACTCAATTGGGCGCAGCGACTGAAAATCCCTCTTGTGCGATTTCCAAAAGGTCTTTTTACATTCTACCTCTCGCACCCTGCGGCAAGCAGGCATTACATTCGCAAATGGGAACTTGAGTTTGAAGCACGGCATCCGAGAATTGCGTTGCTCAACCCATTCTACGATGTGGAAGGCGAGGGCAGAGAAGACATCCGCGCGCGCGACGAAGGCAAGCCATTCAAACGCCAGCCAGGGTATGAGTGGCGACTCACCCAGCGAGATTACATCGCAATTGCATACTCGCGCGGCATTGTCGGAGTGGTGGACGAGAACTCGGACAAAAGCATCGGAACGCTGATGGAATTTGTCATGGCGCGCGTCCTTGCAAAAAACCCGAAGCTGTGCATCTGCACAAAAAAAGAGCTCATCTCCCACCCCTGGCTCCGCACCCACTTCCACAAAATCTACCCCTCGTTCAAAGCATTTGAAAAAGACGTCGAAAAACAAGTCGCGCGCGTCAAGAAAAAGTGGGGGTTTTAATTAGGCATATTTCCAATAAAGTAATTCAACCACTTATTACTAGCTCCCTCTACCTAACCCCTCCAACTCCTGCTTTCTTAGTTTATCTATCTCTACCGCGCTTGTTATAACATTGCGCGCCGCTTGAACCTCTGCCTCTATAAAATTCTCAGAGATTAACTTCCTAATTGTTCCATTGAAGAAGGTCATTACAAAAGCGACCAAAATCACCACCAGATAAACCCAAGTCTTAGGATCACTAAACCCTCCAATTCTATCACTCACAAAGCCTATAAAGAAGTTGAAGAGCAAAAACAAAAAGTAAATTGCCCATACGCCCTGTTGAACAATATAGCCCATTGCACCACCTTGAATGATTATCCTGAATGTAAAGAAGAACAAGATTATTATGGGGAATACAAATAACAATGTCATACCCATTGCACTATACGAGCCAACAGTAGCCCAAATCTCCTCGGGTGTAAGATAGAGAATACCCAAAAGAGACACAACAATACTCAACCCCCACTTAACTGCGGAGTTCGTCACAATACCGCTCATATCAAGAATCGACCACACTAAAAGTGTAAGAATAATTAGAAATAGTATCTTAGCAACTGTTGGAGAAGCTTGCGCATCTGGACCTAGTCCCAAGGTGCTACCGAAAAACTCTTTCAAGCGAGTTCCAAAAGTAGAAACATCTTCTTTTAGTGTAGTTCCACTAGAAGGTTGGCTCGCTGGCTGACTGGAAGGCTGGCTCGCTGGCTGAGCGAATACATTGCCCACCAATAATAATGATAGAACAATAAAGACCACAGCCCAACAGATCACAACCTCTTTTTTCATCAACCTCTATTATCTTTTTCTATTTATAAAATTTTCTATACTCAGGAGTATGCTAAGATTAGAATAATTTACCAACTGCTTAACCACTCCCCATAAGGGTAAAAAGCGCAAGAAAAAGACTCCTAGACTTATTGACTAGGCCCGTCAATAAAATAATTTAAATACATGAAACAATAAAGATAAAAAGAACAAAATGAACGCGAAAGCTACGAGAAAAATATTGCAAGCTTCTTTAGCGTGCGTGTTTATGATAGCTCTACTCTCTTCATTAGCTTCAGCGCAATTTGCAGACAAGGTTCAAAGGGTTGTTAACGACGCCGCAGATGCGATAAGACCAATCACCGACGCAGTCATAGGAGAATTAAACCTGGGCAGTCCCGGAAATTCGCTTTTCGGTTCAATCTTGATTATAATTCTTGTTTTCACATTGGTTTGGACAGTTCTAGAAAAAATTGAGATATTCTCCACTCACCGCTGGGTTCTATGGCTTCTGAGCATAGTTGTCACATTGCTCGCAACTCGCTGGGTGGGTTCTCAGGACTGGGTGCAAACTGTAATACTTCCCTACTCTACATTTGGCATAACAATCTCTGCAATATTTCCCTTCGTCCTTTTCTTCCTTTTCTTAAATGTCGGGTTCCAAGGAGCAACGTATTCTTTCATAAGAAAAACCGGATGGCTGTTCTTTGCTGTGGTGTTCATCGGATTGTGGTTCTCAAGATACGACGAATTGGCAAATGCTAAATGGGTTTATCCAATCGTCGCACTTCTAGCATTTCTTATGATGTTCTTCGATGGAACAGTGAGTAAATTTTTCATGCATCAAAAACTCGCGCGGGCGCAGGCGACCTTCGCCCAAGACGCAATCAACTCCTTGCTAGAAAAAAGGCAAAGGGTCCAAAATTTAATGAGGGAGGGCATATTAACTCCTGAAGAAGGAGAGCGGCAGATACAAGAACTAAACAAAAGGATTAATTATTGGGTTAAAAAGATGTAAATGGCAGGCAAATCGAAATTTCGCTTGATTGGGTTTGTCCTAGCAGTTGGGATCATTTTCGCATCTCAGTTAAGCTCTGCATATTACCTTCCGCCAGTTCGAGAAGTGATTGACAGCACCATTCAAGCTTTTATTGATGTGTTCGAACCAGTGATAAGCGTCTTGCTTGGCGGCGCGCAGTGGTCAAGCTCTCTCCTCTTCGAACGGTTGCTCGTTTTTATGATAGTCCTTTCAATAGTTTACGTCACCCTCGGAAAGATTCCGATGTTCGCAGAGAACGCTTTCGTGCGTTGGGTAGTCTCCCTCGTCATTCCGCTTCTTTCAATTAGATTTATGGAACCCGGCTGGCTTCTAGCAATCATAATCCAGTACAAGGTTCTTTCCATTGCACTCACTTCAATCCTTCCATTTATCATCTATTTCTTCTTCATCCACAACCTCGGAAGAGATAGCGGAGTTGTAAGAAAAGTCGGTTGGATACTTTTCATGATAGTTTATTTAGGATTGTGGGCAAGCATTGAAGATGAACTGCAAAGTGCGGTTTACTTCTGGACGTTTGTAGCATCTCTTGCTTTGTTAATTTTCGATGGAACAATCCACCACTACTTTATCAAACAACAACTCTCCCGCGCGGGCGTGGCAAACAAGTGGCAGCACATCGCACAATTACGGGGAGAAATAGATGAAACACAAAGAGCCATTACTGCTGGCCATATCCCAGAGGCAATTGGAAAGTCCATAATTAGAAAGAAACAAAAACACATTGAGTGGTTACTTAAACACGGGTAAAGAAAACAAATCACGCAGAGGTAGCACCTTCCAACTCCTGCTGAGTCCTTCGCCTCTCCTCATCTATCTCAGCCAAGCGGCGAGCAGATCTTTCCCCTTCCTTTTTTATCTTCTCCTCCCTTCTCTTCTTCAGCCACTCGCGCAAACTCCTTGCAATTGCTTCGGTCAGCGCAAAACCGAGGAGGACGACAACAAAAATAATCAACCGCACCCACCACCTTTTCGGATTAAAGATGACATCCAGCACTGCACTGACAACAAAAGAGATAAAGTTTGTCCATGCAACAAGCACAGTCAAAGTCAGAGCTGCCGGGAACGCGAGGCTTTTGCTCGGAAATTCTGCAGAGCGGAAGAGCGCGTTAAGCTCAACCAAAATGAAAATCCACAAAAACAAAACCCCGTAAAATCGCGGCGAAAACTCGTAATGCTGCCTAGTTAGGATGTAAAAAACAGGTGAGAGTTTGGAGAGGAAGCTGTTAACTGCCTTTAAAGTTTTGCTGTTGTTAATGAACTCTTCCCATTGCTTGCGGAGGAGATTGTCGCGCAACTCTTGGATGTCTTGAGTGTCAGATGGCACATACTCCTTTTTCACGCCAAACTCTTTCTCAATAATGTCCTTTGAGTTCGCAGACTTTGGCACATCAATCCCGCCAAGCCCTTGCGGCCCCTGCGCGCTCGCGCGCGTGAAACTCTGGAGTGCGAGAACAAATAGCGCAATGAAAATTAACATAGCAAAAAAATTGCGCCTCTTTTTTCGCGCGCTCGCGCCTGCGCATCCTGCCGCGCCTCTGCAC
>RFLC01000004.1 GCA_003694055.1 Candidatus Pacearchaeota archaeon
ATGCACAACATCTCTCACATCTTCAGGAGTCATCTTATTCCTTATTGCGTAAACAGCAGTTGTTATTACATCAGCAGCAAGAGGCGCCACAATATGAACTCCAACAATCTCCCGAGTCTCGTGATTCAGCACCATCCTTATTTTTCCGCTCGTGTCTTTTATCGCGCCTGCTTTCTCAACATGCTCAATTGAAATTGTCCTGCACAAGCAAGTTTTGTATCTCCTCATGTACTCTTCCTCGCCAATTCCAACACTCGCAACCTCTGGAGAAGTAAAGACAGCAGAAGGAATCTCGTCATAATTTATTTTTTTCTTTTCTCCCTTGAACATGTTCAACACAGCAATGTTGCCATGCTTTGCCGCAACCGTCTCCAAAGGCTTCAATTCAGTAACATCGCCGGCAGCATAAATATTCTCTTGAGAAGTTTGCAAGTATTCATTTGTTTTAACAAACCCTCTCTCTGTAAGCTCAACCCCTGCTTTCTCTGCATCAATGTCTTTCGTGTGCGCCTGCAAACCAACTGCAAGCATCAACTTCTCTCCAGAAATTTTCCTCGCGCCCTCGCCTTTAATCTCCACGTCAAGCTCAACCCCTTTCCCTTTATTCCTAACCCTCTTAACGCTAACTCCCGTATGAATTTCTACACTCTCTTCCTCCAAATATTTCCTAATCTCCTCTCCAATGAAAGAATCAAACCTTGACAAAACTCTCTCAGACCTCTGCAAAACAATAACTTTAATTCCAAAATGATTGAAAATCTGGGAAAACTCCATTGCTATCGCGCCGCCGCCAAAAATCACAACTGACTCTGGCTTCTCATCAAGTTTGTTAAAAACTGAAACATTTGTCAAATAATCAACTTCATCAATGCCCTCAACACCTGGAACAAAAGTTGACGCCCCAGTTGCTATCAAAATTTTCTCCCCGTAAAAGCGCTCGCCATTAACTTCAACTTCATTTGCACTAACAAACTTTGCTCTCCCTTCCTTAAACTCAACATTCTCCTGCCTCGCAATCACTTTCCCATAATTTTTCTCCTGATAAAACTTCACCATCTCCCGCGTTTCTTTCAAAACTTCAATAAAATCTACCTTTCCTTTTAGCTGAATCGCTCTGAAAGGAGAATTAACTGCTCTGAAATATTCCTGGCCTTGCCTCAACATTATCTTGCTAGGAACGCAACCAACATTAACGCACGTTCCTCCCAACGGCAAAATTTTAGAGTCATTTATCATCAAAGTTCTCTTCCCAAGCCTGTTCGCAGTGTTGGCTGCTGCAAACGCCGCTGCCCCTCCGCCGATGATTATTAAATCGTATTTTTTTGTCATTACAAATTCCCTCTCAATCTTTCTGCTTCTAAAATTCTCTTTATTGCCAACGAGTAGCTTGCCGTCCTGAAACTTTTGGCATTTAAACTTGCCTTCTCTTCCAAAACTCTTTCATAAGCACTGATTATTTTGTCCTTTAACTTGTTATCAACCTCTTCCTCGCTCCAGTAGTATGTCGCGAGGTTCTGAACCTGCTCGAAATAACTCACTATCACGCCCCCAGAGTTTGCAAGAATGTCTGGTATTATTTCAACTCCCTTGCTTTCTAAAATCAAATCTGCTTTTGGAGTTATTGGGCCGTTTGCTACTTCCACAATTCTCTTTGCCTTAACCTCGTCGGCATTTTTCTCAGAAATCACATCGCCAAGCGCGGCAGGGATGAGCAAGTCAACCTCAAGCTTGATTAAGTCCTCGTTTGTTATAATCTCTCCTTCTTTTGCGTAGTCTGAGAAAGGCATTTTCTTGTTTTTGAATTCAATTAGTTCAGGAATGTTGAGGCCGTCTGGATTGTAGACTCCTGCTCTCGAGTCAGAAACAGCCACCACCTTGAACTTTGCGTTGTGCAACATTAGCGCTAGGTTTGAACCTGCGTTTCCAAAACCTTGAATTGCAACTTTTATTGAGGACTTGTCCCTTACGTCCTGATAAATTTTCTCAATTACGTAAAACGCGCCTTTTGCTGTTGATTTGTTTCTGCCGAGACTTCCGCCGAGCTCGACGGGTTTGCCAGTTATCACTCCTGGAGATTTCTCTCCAAATATTCTCTCGTATTCGTCCATCATCCATGCCATGATTTGCGGGTTTGTGTTGACATCAGGAGCAGGAATGTCCTTTCTAGGTCCGATAAACTCTTTCATCTCCCTTACAAAAGCCCTGCTAATGCGCTCGAGCTCTGCCCTGCTGAAATTCTTCGGATTAATTTTGACTGCTCCTTTTGCTCCGCCATACGGAAGACCGACGAGAGAGGTTTTGAGCGACATCAAGAAAGCAAGCTTGGAAACTTCGTCGAAATCAACGCTCTCGTGAAACCTTACTCCGCCTTTTGTCGGTCCGAGCGCGTCATTGTACTGCACTCTCAACGCCGAGATAACTCTAACATCTCCGTTGTCAAGTTTGATTGGAAAGTTCACCAACAAGCTTTTCCGTGGAGTTTTTAGCAACTCAAACTCTTCCTCGCTCATTCCGACTTGGCTTTTTACCTGTTCCAACTGATTCTCGCACACTTCACACGCAATTATCTCTCCTCTTTCGTTTTCCATCAGCAACACCCCTCGCTCTCTTGCTTTCCCAACTCAACAGCATG
>RFLC01000055.1 GCA_003694055.1 Candidatus Pacearchaeota archaeon
ACTTTTAGTTTACTCCCCAATCATTGACTTTGAGCGCTTCTCTCGTGGCGTTCACGCGCTGCGGCGCGTGGCGCGGTTAACTGGAGCGCGCGGAAAGTTGCACTCGCGCGCGACTAGCGCACGCAAGAAGCGCAAGTGCGCGGGTTTTCGTTGCGTTGCTGAGCCGCGCAAGTAAGTTCTGCACGCAAAAAACGCAACTTAAAAATTGTATATACGCACGTATATACGCAACCTCGCTCTTGAGAGGCACGCGCGAACGCCGAGCCGCGCGCGCAAGTTGCAAAGCAAAATATTTAATCGCGCAATCCAAAGGAAAGGGATGGCAAACTATGACATAGTTGGAAGCATAGCAATTGTTAAGTTTCCGAGAGATGCAAAGAGATCTGACAAGCTTAGATTCGCGCGCGAGTTTCTCAGCAAGCACAAGCACATCAAAACTGTTTTAGAAAAATCTGATAAGTTCAAGGGAAGACTTAGAACGCAAAAAACCCGATACCTTGCAGGAGTGCGCACAACAGAAACTATCCATAAAGAAAATGGTTGCGTGTTTTATGTTGACGTTGAGAAATGCTATTTCTCACCACGTTTGAGCGAAGAGAGGAAAGAAATTGCTGGCAAGGTAAAGCCCGGCGAGCGCGTGCTGGTGATGTTCGGAGGTGTTGCGCCTTATGCGATTGTGATTGCAAAACTATCAAAAGCGAAAGAAGTTGTGTCGGTAGAGCTCGGAAGAGCATGCACAAAGTATGCTAAGTTGAACGTTGAGAAAAACAAACTTCAGGACAGAGTTGAGGTGTTGCAGGGAGATGTAAAGCGCGTTGTGCCTAAATTGAAGGGAAAGTTTGACCGAATCGTGATGCCACGTCCGAAATTGAAGGAAAGTTTCTTGGAACAAGCGCTTGCGAAAATCAAGCGTCTTGGGAGCATCCACTTTTACGGATTTGCTGGTGAGGAAGAGAAACGCAAACTTGTTGAGGAGATAAAGAAAGAATGCGCTAGGCATGGGAAGAAGATAAAGGTAAGCAGGGTTAAGAAGGCGGGTGATATTGGGAAGAAGTTTTACAGGTGGAGAGTGGACTTTAGGGTTTTGAATTAGCAGAGGTGTGTAGAGAAACTTAGCTGACGTTTGCATTTGGTAACTTTGCAGGATTAGATGTTTCGCAATTTGGTGGGGGTGGTGCTAAAGAAGAGTTGTGTGGGGTGTGTTAGTTGTCGGAACGCGAGCTCAAAAATTTGTCGAGCGAGAACCTGTCAGGGCCGTTGAGCAAGACAGCGAGCGCAAGGAAGAAGAGTCCGATGTCGCGCACAGCAACGTCGTTGTAGCCGATGCTTGCAACCACACCGAGCAAATGCAGTGCAGCGAGCGCAGCGCTAATTCGCGTGATGAAACCGAAGACAAGGAGCAAGCCAACTATAAAATTAAAAGTCCCGACGAGGAGCCAAAAACTAGCTCTGTCAAGACCAAAGTTTGATATGAATGTTGGCGTCCACGCAAACCATTTTTCCGAGAACAGAGTTTGCTCAACTCCGAAAATCAGAAACACTATTGCCAACCCGTACCTAGAGAAAATCTTGGAAAGCTCGCGCGCGTCGAGGAACTTCATTTTAGTTGACAACTATCGTGCCTGTCCAGCTCGGGCGGAGGTGGTCGTGGTATGTCCAGCTGCCTTTTTCGTTGAATGTGAACGAGTAAGTTTCGCCTTGAGCAAGTCCGCGGCAGGCGTCGAATATCTCGCTTGCTTGCGGAGTGCCGCATTTGCTTATATCAGAGCCAGGGTAGAGTGTATGCGTAGGGTGCACGTCGGTGGCTGGCCAGTGCATTGCGCTGTCCTGGTTAATGAACACAACAGTGTCTCCTTGAGAAATTTCGAGGGTTGAAGGAGAGAAGCCAGATGAGGTTATTGCAATTGTGTGTGTCTGAGGGGTTTGCTGGTTTTGGTCTTGAGCGTTTTGAGTGTCTTGTGCAGAGTCTGCGCCAGCGTCTGTTGCTGAGCCTGCACTTCCTGAACTGCTGCTTGCGCTATCTTGCGCTTGTTGCGCATTGCCTGCTTGCGCTTGCGCACCTTGCTGAGAGCTGGAGTCTGTTTGCGCTGGTTGGTTGAAGAACACAACTGCTCCAATTATTAGAACAATCAACACAACCCCAACAATAATCACTGGCGCTTTCATCTTTGTTCAAGAGCTAGCGCATTTAAATTAATTTCGTAAACGCTGTTAACGCATTTAATCCGCGGCTTTCTCGGAGAAAGTGCTAGCAGAAGCGTCAGTTTTGTTCAAACAAGCTTAGAGAGTTGTGAGGGGCGCAATTCTTAAAGTATCTTTCGCGCGCGGCGCTAGGAAGCGCGAGCTTTTTTGCGGGCGGATTCTCTCAGCGCGATTCGGCGCAGATTGTAATTGTGAGGATTTTTGCGCGCGAAGCATCAAACTCTCGTCTCGGGCAAACACATCACGATGCGAAACTAGTTTCAAAAAGCTTAGCTTAAACAAGCCTAAAGGAGAACCAACCGCCAACACACTCAAGCTTTCTTCTCAGAAGAGCTCTCACTTTCTCCTGCTTTCTCTAACTTCTCCTCAATCTCTTCCTTCTCTTTTTCCAACTCTTTCTCTATCTTGTCTAGTGCTTTAAGTTCCTCTTTTAAGTCAGACACGCTCTCGGGCCTGTGCTCCAAGTGCGGAGCCGGCATTTTTTTCAGTATATCAAACAGGGACTGCTTTTCAATTCTCAAGACGCTCTTAGTGCTGTCCTCTATCGTGGCATTCACAATCTCCATTCCAGTCAGCAGGCAGTTAAGTTTCCAAACCACCTCCCCCTCTGAGTTCTGCACCACTGCAATTATCTTGCGAATCTCTTCAGTTATGCCGCGGTTGTGCATTTCCTCAGTCAAGATTCCCCAGAGCGCTTCCACATCTATGTTTGTGTGCTTGTTCAAAGCAGCAGGAGCATCTTGAAGTTGCGAGGGGAAAATCTTTGACTCAATCTTCTCCTCGAATGAAAAAATAGCAATTTCCTGAGAGGAAGGAATGTAGTAGTCAAGTTGCGTCACGTTCTGCCCTCCTTGAAAGTCAAGAATGAAAAAGCCTGCTATGAGAAATGCGTCGGGATGCTGGTTCTTAAACTCCTTGAACTCTCCGCTTTTCTCCAGATTATCGACCCACTCTGAAAGATTCATGATGGTGCAAAGTCACTAGCCTTTAAAAGCTTTTAGAAACGCGCGAAGCTTGGATTTGTGTGAGGAGTTTTGCAGTTTTTAGCGCGAGCGGCGGTTTTTGGCGAGGCCTGTCTGCATGCGGCGACGAGTTAATTTTTGCTAGAGCATTACACATTCCGTGGGACGCTAGGCTGGGTATATACAAACGTATATACACAAATCTCGCTATCAAGAGAAGCGCGCGAACGCCTAGACGCGCGCGAGCTTTATCAAAACACCTTCCTACACTCAAAACGATACCCCGGCCGTAACTCTCGAAGGTAGTTATTTTGTCAAAAGATTTATAAATTATACACATCTCAAAATATAGATTGAAAATGATTATACTCTTGGGACTATTCAGTAAAAAAAAAGAGGTTCCGGACGAATTGCCGGACATTCCTTTAGAAGGTTCTGAGAGCTCAGAGAGCAAAGCTAAACCAACTGCGCAACCCGTGGAAAGTTCTACTCAAAAGCCTGCCATGCCTGCGCAAGTACAGCAAACTCCTGCTTCTCCGAGCAACATTCCTTCGCTAGAAGTTGCTCCGTCAATGAAGGTATCCAACTCTCCTCAAGAAGTCGCGCAAATTTCTGATCCGAGTTTGCAAGCTGCTGCGAAAGAGAAAGGAACAATCCTAGAGGAATGGGGGCAGAGAGAGATTAAGTACAGGCCCTTGCCAACAACCCAGCATCTAAATCCAAAGCTTGTGCAAGTGCCGAAACTTGAGCAGGTTGAAGGCGAGGATAAACAGGATAAGAAAGAAGAGAAGTTGAGCAAGGAGAAAGAGCAGAGTTATTTTAAGGATTTGATTAAGAATATAATCGAGCAGTCAGAGAATCTTGACAAGCTTGACAGCTGGTACAAGAAAAAGTTTTTGCCCGAGGATATAGTTGTGCACATGCGCGAGTACTGGGAGAAACAGCAACCGCAACTTTTGCTAAAAAGTGTTGGCGGGGAATTGAAAGAAAAGTTGGTTGAGAAAACTGAGCGCTTGCACGAACTTGAGCGCGAGTGGCAGGAAATCTATCTTGAGCTGCTTGCAAAAGAGGAGGAGATACGAAAGCAAGAGAAAGAATTGAAAGAAGCGCTTGCAGAGTTTATCACGCTGCTAAAAGAGTCAAAGCAAAGATTGAGGGCAAAGAATAGGAA
>RFLC01000005.1 GCA_003694055.1 Candidatus Pacearchaeota archaeon
CCTTTTTTCATCGGCGGCGCGCAGGCGTTTGAGCGTGCGCAAGCACTGAGTTGTTGTGTGGGAAATTGTATATACAAACGTATATACGCAAAGCCGCAGGTTACTAGCACCGCGCCCACTGGCGTTCGCGCGAGGCGCGAGAGTTTGAGCGCGCTCCACGCTCAACTCTCAGAATTTCCAATAATTTTCTTAATTGCTTCAAACTGCTCTTTAAAGATGTGCGCTGAGATTGAGTGGGTTGTAATTGTTCCTGGCTTGCACCCCAACTTTTTCGCGATGTGCGCTTGCAGCACATGCGCTTGGAAAATGTCAGCAGGCCAACCGAAGAACAAGTCATTGCTCCTCACAACCTCTGTCAAATGCAACTCCCCCTGGCGCAAGTTAAAGTTCATCATAATCCTGCTTGGAATGTCTTTCCTAAACAGCACTGAGTCGCGTTTTGGATTGTAAAACACAATGGTTGCACGCCTGCTTGTCGTGTCTTTTTTCAATAGCGGAATGACATAGTCGTTAATCTGGTCAAGTCCATCGAAGTTAAACGCGCGCGAGCCATAGGTGTAGTAGTACCCTGGGTTCTCGTCTTTTGATAGCATGATTGACTCAAGTTCTTCGAGGGAAGGGTAAATCCATTCTTTTGAGCTGTTGATTATTTCAATTGGTTTTGTTATTTTTTTCAAGCTAATGAGAGTGATGGAAAGGTTCAACAACTCCCTGCACACCCTGCCGTCTTTATCAACAAAGTCTGCACCGCTAGTGAAAATCGCCTGAAGCGCTTTCTTCCATGCCCTCTCAACGTCGCGCTCGATTATTTCCATTTAACTCATGAAATGCGTTAGTTTGAGGTCCCCTCTAAGTTCGAAGCTGTAGTTGAACAAAGGTATCTTGTAGCTTGCGAGTGTTATTCCAACCTGCCTGATTATTTTCTCCTCATCAAGCTCGCCGATGTAATGGAAAGTCACTTCGTCGCCACCGTCAAACAGCTCCCCAACCGCCTCTCTCGACGACAAAACTCGCTTGAACTCTCTCCTTAACAAGTTGTCTGCTCCTGCCACATTAAACCTCACATACTGAGCTTCGCTCAGCTGCGCAGCACCCGGAAAAGTCGGCGCAAGCGCGAGCTTGAAGCGAGTCGTCATGCCGCAACTTTTGTAAATCGTCTCTTCAGCCGCAGCAAAGCTGTCAATCTTTTTCTTTGCTTCGCTTATCATTGTCAGCACAAATTCCTGGTTTATGCCTGGCTCGATCAAACCAAAGTTCCAAAGTCTGATGTAGTTCCTCGCCAAACTCAGAAACTCGTTCTGGTGGGTGCGGTTCAACTCTGCAATCGTTTGAAAGCACTCGTTCGATTTGCTGCGCTGTATTGAGTTCGCTCTTAAAAGAGCTTTTGAGATGTTGAGCATGAGTTGAGTGAACTTGTCAATCCTCAGGCCGTACTTGAGAAAGAAGTTTCGCACATCAACAATTGCGCAAGTCTGAGCGCACGCAATGCAACTCGCACTTGACCTCAATTCTTCAGCAAGCGCCCACTCTTTGTC
>RFLC01000056.1 GCA_003694055.1 Candidatus Pacearchaeota archaeon
ACAGAGTTAATACTCCACCCTTACCTAATCGCATGGTTCCACAAGCTTGCTACCTACTTCGGCTCGCAATCAGTAGAGCAATCCGCTGCACTCTTCCCTTCTTTCTTCTTCGCACTCGCAGTCATAACATTCTTCCTAATGGCAAAAGAAGCGTTCAAACCCCTTGGGAAAAAACAAGCATACATTGCAGCGCTAGTTGGCGCGGTATTCCTCTCAGTCATCCCATCACTTATGCCAAGAACAATCGCAGGGATCCCTGAAAAAGAATCAAGCTCAATTCCCTTCCTCTTCCTCTCATTTTACTTCTTCATCCTCGCTTGGCGCGCCACATCCATGAAAAAAGCACTGCTCTTCGGAGCACTAGCCGGCACTTCAACGGCTGTAATGGGAAACTTATGGGGAGGTTACATCTACATTCCTGTCACACTTGCGCTAGCAACAGGAATCGCCTTTATCCTAGGGCAATCAACGAAAGAAAAAACATTTGCTTACATTTCATGGGCCTCCATTTCTGCTATCGGTTTAACCGCCTTCATTCAACGTTACACTCTGAGGAGCATATTAACATCTACTACAACAGGCGCAGCTAGCCTTGTCCTAACCATCCTATTAGTTGATTTCGTATTATTTGAAACTAGGCTTAGAAAGACAAAGCAAATAGAAAAGCTAAACAAATGGCCAAGGCAGATAGTCTCGGCACTTACAGCGATAGTTTTGGGAACAATAATTGTTAGCTTGATATTTGGACCAGGATTCATTCCTAACAAAATCTCAAACTTAGTGCAGAATTTAATTAACCCTATAACCAGCCGCTTAGGCGTCACCGTCGCACAAAACCGCCAACCATATTTCACAGAATGGGAGAACAGCTTTGGCCCAAGCTTCTTTAGATTCAGGCTACCAATAACCTTTTGGACAATGTTCCTTGGCTCAATCCACTTGTTCTGGTTCGCCCTGCGCAAAATAGAAACAAAAGACAGATGGAAAATGACTCTTGCTTACGCTGTTTTCCTGACAGGTCTGATATTCAGCAGATACAACCCTAACTCAAAACTCAACGGCACAAATGGTGTAAGCAAGGTGGTTTACTTCGGAAGCGCATTCCTTTTCCTAGCAACCCTAGTTTACTTTTATGTAATTTACGAAAGAGAGAAAAAATCAGATAGGTTCAGAACAATTGACTTTGGTTTGCTCTTTGTCATCTCTTACCTTGCTGTTAGCCTGATTTCAGCGAGAAGTGCAGTGAGATTAATTATGATGGTTACTCCCTCAGCAGCCTTGCTAATGGGTTACGTAGGCACAATTGGCGGAAAGCTCGCAGCTGAAGAGATAGTAAAGAAAAAGAGAAAACCTAACATCGCGAAACTTTTAGCAGGGGTGTTTATTGTGTTCGTCGTTGCATACGCAGGTCTGACGTTTTACAAAATAATCTTGCCAAGCGCGCAGAATTACGCTCCAAGCGCTTACAACCAACAATGGCAAAAAGCAATGGCTTGGGTGAGAGAAAACACTCCGCAAAACGCAGTGTTTGGGCATTGGTGGGATTATGGCTACTGGGTGCAGACAATTGGGCAAAGAGCAACTGTTCTCGACGGAGGGAACTTCATATCTTACTGGAATCACCTCATGGGTAGGTACGCTCTCACAGGCACAAGTGACATTGAGGCTCTAGAGTTTCTTTATGCACACAACACAACCCATTTCTTAATCGACTCAACAGACATTGGCAAATACGGCGCGTTCTCTAGCATCGGCAGCGACGAAAATTATGACAGAAGAAGCTTCATCCCAACTCTGCTTCGCGACCCGCGCCAAACTCTGGAAAAGAAGAACACAACACTCATCTTTTACAGAGGCGCATTTGGGCTTGACGAAGATATTGTCTATGAGTTGAACAACACTCGCATTTTCCTCCCGCAAGGTTCTGCAGCGCTAGGAGGAGTTATAGTTGAGGTGAATGCATCGCAAGACATCGTGAGCAACCCGGTCGGAGTGTTTGTGTACAAAGGCCAGCAATACAGAATCCCGCTGCGTTACGCTTATCTTAACGGCTTCCACGACTTTGAAAAAGGAATTGAGGCAGGGGTTTTCATCTTCCCGAGAGCTGAACAACAGGGCAATCAGCTGCAGGTCGATCGTCTAGGCGCTTTGCTTTACTTAAGCAGACGAACAGTAAAAAGCCAGCTTGCGCGACTTTACCTTTACAAAGAAGAAGACCCCTACTTCAAACTTGTCCACAGCGAGGACGATCTCTTCATAGCGCAAATCAAACAACAAAACCCATCGTTCCCATACGACTTCCTCTACTTCCGCGGCTTCAGAGGCCCAATAAGAATTTGGGAAATACACTACCCTGAAAACATCACATTTAAACAAGAATTCATAAACACTCAGTACCCGTCTGAGAAACTTTGGAGGGCATGATGCTTTTCCAAGCAATTGCGTTGGTTCTGCCGATAGTGATAAGCTCGTTGATTGTGCTAGCAGTAATGCCCTACTGGATAAGAAAAGCTCGAGAAATTGGGTTGGAGTGGGATGATATGAACAAGCCACGCCGCAAAAGAGTTGCTGGCTCTGGAGGAGTGGTAGTGGTCGGCGCTTTCCTGACCGGCGCACTTGTTTATGTTGGAATTAACGTCTTCCTCTCTCCAACGCAAAAAAACCCAGACTTTCTTGTTGAGATTTTTGCCGCATTGCTCAGCATCTCAATGCTTGCTGCAATTGGTTTTGTCGACGATTTATTCGGATGGCTTCATGGCGGGTTGAGCAAGCGCTCGCGAATCATTTTGGTCACGCTCGCAAGCATACCTCTCGTTGCAATCCAAGCTGGAGAAAGCGGGATAAACCTCCCATTAATCGGACCAGTCCAACTCGGCGTGCTTTACCCTTTGCTTCTCGTCCCTCTGGGCATTGTTGGAGCAAGCACAACCTACAACTTCCTCGCAGGGTTCAACGGACTTGAAGCTGGCCTCGGAGTTTTGCTTACATTAGCGCTAGCAGTAGTAAGCTTCCTTACTCACAACACGTGGTTAGGCGTGCTCAACCTAATCATGCTCTTCTCACTCCTCGCATTCCTAGTTTACAACTTCTACCCTGCAAAAGTCTTCCCCGGCGATGCGCTCACCTACTCAGTCGGAGGACTAATAGCTATCAGCGCAATTCTCGGCAACTTTGAAAAAATTGCAGTTGCGTTCTTCACACCCTTCATCATTGAAACAATTCTAAAACTGCGAGGCAAACTAAAAGCATACTCGTTCGGAATGCCGCAAAAAGACGGCACCCTCAAATTGCGCTACAAACAAATCTATAGCTTGAACCATCTCGCAATTTACGCGATGCAAAAGCTTGGAGTTAAACCAACTGAAAAACGCGTCGTTTATTGCGTTTGGGCTTTCCAAGCAATTATCATCGCACTCAGCTTCGCGATTTTCAGCGCGCAACTAAGATGAAATTCAACAGAGAGCTTGTAAAAGGAAGCATTGTTTTGTTAGCAGCGTTTGGTGTGTTCAACGCAATGAATTTTGTCTATCATTTCTCAATGGCTCGCATCCTTTCCCTAGAAAACTACGGAAAACTCGCAGCGCTGTTCAGCATAATTTACATCTTAACAATTCTGACAGAGGCTGTGCAGGTTGTCATAACCAAATACACTGCCAACGCAAAAAATGAGGGTAAGGTTAAGAACATTCTCAAAAGGTCGCTTGCAAAGGGAGCGCTTCTTGCGCTCTCCCTCACACTCGTTTACGCGCTCGCTTCGCTCGCGCTTTACAAAAAACTGAAGATTGAACTAAGCTTAATGTTGCTTAACGGAGCGTTCATTTTCTTCGCAATCCTCTCCCCCATAACCCGCGGAGTACTCCAAGGTCAAAAGAGATTTTTCTCGCTTGGAACCAACATGGCTCTCGAAGGCGTGTTAAAAGTTTTGCTAGGCATTGCATTAGTGTTTGCAGGTTTGCAAGTTTACGGTGCAATCGGAGGAGTGATATTTGCTGCACTTCTCGCTTTCGCATTTTCATTCGCTCAACTCAAAAACGTCCTGAGAGCAAAAGAAAAGCGCGCGAGGGTGAGTGACATCTACTCCTACTCGCTTTCTGCGCTTGTTGCGCTTTTCGCAATTCTCACATTCTTCAGTCTCGACGTAATCATCGCAAAAGCAATATTCCCGCCGCAAACTGCTGGAGCCTACTCGATTGCTTCAATACTCTCAAAAATAATTTTTTGGGGCACAGCTCCAATCGGCAAAGCAATGTTCCCCCTCACCTCCAACGAAAACTCGAAAAAAGAAAAAAGAAAGACCCTTCTAAATGCGTTTGCGTTTGTCTTGGTTTGCAGCTTAGCAGCGCTTATTGCTTTCAGTTTGCTCCCGGGATTTATCGTAAAAATATTCTCTGGTAAATCTCTGCCAGGAGCTAGCCAAATTCTGCCCCTGCTCGGCATCTCAATGACCTTGCTCTCGCTAACAAACCTCTACCTTTTATACAAACTTTCGCAAGGAAAAGTGAAAGGAGTTTTCTTTCTGCCTTTCCTTCTCATAATCCAGATTGTTTTGCTATACAACCCTGCCCACACGCTCGCAAGCTACGCAAAATCTGCCGCGTTCTCCTCTGCGCTTTTCGCAATCGGCACGCTAGCGCTAGTGAAAATCAGTTCAAGGAATTAGAAAAATATTAAAACCTAAATCAAGAGGTCTTGCGCATGTACGAAGTCATTCGCCCAACAAAAATTGAAAAAGCTCCTCCTGAAAAGCTCGAGCAGGAGATTATTCGCGTCGACGAGCTCTCTCCACTCCCTAGAACAAAGATTATCGAGCTAGCACTCGCATGGAATCGTTCGCAAGGTTATGTCTCAGAGATTAACGATAGAGAGTTGAGAGGCTTGACTCTAAAAGCAGTTGATAATGAGATGATGCTCCTCTCGCGCTACATCCCTCTTCTCGACGCCTTAGGGAGAGATTATGAAATGATTTACCGCGTGGAATTAGGCATAAGCAACACTTACCAATTCAGAACCTCGTCTCGTGTCGGGAACTCTGAAACTGAAAGAGATTTATTTGCAAGATTAAATTCCGAGCAGCAGCGAAGCTCTCTTTACCCTCGCTGTTGCGCAAATGCCTGGCAACAAATCCTCCGAGGAAACCGAAGTTTCCAACAAGCTCGCGCTACCTTAGAAAGCTTTGCACGTGAAAACAGAGAAATTGCACCATACCTAAAACACATTCCATGCAAACCAAACTGCGAGCAAACAACCATCTCCGCACTTGCAGTCAAAAAGATAATTGAACAAAACTTCAAACAACTTCCAGAGTTGCTCAAGAGAAAACTCGCACAAGAGGTTAGACTAACGCCCTCCGCCCACAACTGCTGCGAGGCTGTGCGCTAACTCAAACGAAACTCGCGGTCTATCTTTCTAGAGACCTCAATTAGTTCGTTGAACGACCTCTCCACATCTGACTTAATCTCCTCCAGCGCTGCTGCCAAACTCCCTCCCCTTAGCCTCACCTTTCTCTTTTCCTTGTAAAGCAATCCTGCCTGCATCAAGTTCCTGAGGTGATGGTTTATGCGTGCGCGTTCCATTTTCAACTTCCTCGCAAGTGCATCGCTAGAAACCAAGCGATGAGTTCTGCACTGCTCCAGCAAAGCAGAAAGAACTTTAAAAGCAGTTGACTCTGTGTCTCTCCCAGAAACAAGTCCAAGTGAGTCGCACACCCATCTCAACTCTCTTTGCAAGCGGTTGTTGCGCGGCTTATCAATTTTTCTAAGCTCGATTCGCCACCTCATCAAAAATTAACAGAGTTAACTTATTTAAATTTTTCTATATTAAATAAATAAGATTTTTACTAAAACCGAAAGATTTAAATATAAGTTATATCATTTTATTTTCAAGGAGGTGAAAAATGGCGTGGGAAAGCCCAATATGGAGAGAGATGCGAAGGATGCAAAGGCAAATTGACAGACTAATGGAAAACTTCACTCGTCCGTGGAACCTCTCGCGCCCGCGAGAGCTTGAACTAGAAACTCCAAGCAACACACTGCGCCGAGCGTGGACAGACATTGAAGAGAACGACAACGAAATCGTACTAAAAGTCGAACTACCCGGAATGAACAAAGACGACATAAAAGTTGAACTAGAAGATGATGCGATAGCAATAAAAGCCATCAAAAAACAAGAAACTAAAAAAGAAGACAAAGATGCCTACTTCCACAGCAAAACTTACGCAGGGTTCTACAGGCGCATCGCATTGCCAGCAGAAGCAGACACTGAAAACATAGATGCAGAGTACAAAAACGGAGTGCTGACTTTAAGAATACCTAAGAAGAAAACCTCGCCAAAGAAAGAAATAAAAATAAACTAAATTTTTATTTCATGTTTTTTTAAAATGGACTGGTTCGACGACCCTTTTGAAAGCCCGTTCGAAGAAATTGTAAGGGAGTTTTTCGGAGACAGACCTAGCCGCAAGCGAAGGCAAGCGTACATAAAAGGAGAAGACGAAACCAACTCAGTTGATTTTATAGAAGACGACAAGCATGTTTATTTCATCTTCGAACTCCCTGGCTACGAAGGCGGCGATGTCGCGGTGATTGTAAAAGAAAACACTCTCGAAGTGAACGCAAGCAAAAAATCTCCGGACAATGTTCAGCCGTACCTTGCGCAAAAACTTGAGCAAGGTATCAGGATAAGAAAGCGCATTCCAAGTTTTGTGAAGACTAAAAATTTTGAACACAGCATGAAAAACGGCATTTTAGAAGTGAGGTTCAAAAAATGAGCGAAAAAGTTTTGAGCTTGCAGGTTAGGGAAGCGTTGCAAAGAGACATAGACAAAGGTGTTGCGCGCGTGCCATCGCACTTAATGGAAAAACTCGGAATTAGCTCAGGAGAGTGCATTGAAGTGAGGGCAAAATCTGCAACAGTTGTGAAAGTTTTGCGCGCGCAAACCAGCGACAACGGCCTGGACATAATCCGCCTCGACGGCACAACGCGTTCAAACATCGGCGCGAGCATCGGAGACAAGGTTGAAGTAAGCATCGCCAAAGTTGAGCCTGCGAAATCTGTCACTCTCACTCCGCTCCAAGAAGTCAGGTTCAGCGACGATCCAACACAATACTTCCACACAAAACTCCTCCACCGCCCTCTCGCTCAAAACCAGAAAACAGTAATTGACGTTTTTGGAACGCGGCTTGAGTATGTTGTAACAAAACTCTCTCCTAAAGGTTATGCAATCGTCACACCTGCAACAAAGATTATTGTTTCAGACGAGAAGTACATGGGCGAGCTGCGCGCGACCGGGGTTTCTTACGAGGATATTGGCGGCTTGAAAAACGAGGTTGAGATGATACGCGAGATGGTTGAGCTGCCAATGAAACACCCAGAGGTTTTCCAAAAGCTCGGAGTGGGTGCGCCGAAAGGCGTTCTCCTGACCGGCCCGCCTGGAACTGGCAAGACGTTGCTTGCAAAAGCAGTTGCAAACGAAACTGATGCCGCTTTCTTTTCAATCGCAGGCCCAGAAATAATGAGCAAATACTACGGAGAGTCTGAAAAACAGCTGAGGGATGTGTTTGAAAAAGCAGAAAAAAATGCACCAAGCATTATTTTTATCGACGAAATAGACTCAATTGCGCCGAAGCGCGGAGAGGGAACAGACCAAACGGAAAAGCGCGTTGTTGCGCAGCTACTCACACTCATGGATGGCTTAAAAACCCGCGGGCAAGTTGTAGTTATGGCTGCCACCAACCGGCCAGACGACCTAGATCCTGCGTTGCGCAGGCCCGGAAGGTTTGACCGGGAGATAAGGATAAATCCTCCGGACGAACAAGGCAGAAAAGAGATACTCCAAATTCACACGCGAGGCATGCCTCTTGACAAAGACGTTGACTTCGACGAGCTAGCTCGCCACACAATTGGCTACACAGGCGCAGACATTGAAGTGCTTTGCAAAGAAGCCGCACTAAAAGCAATCAAACCGCATTTTGAAAAACTCAAAAACATGGAAGAGCGCATCCCAACAGAAGAGCTTGACAAAATCAAGGTGACGCGAGAGCACTTCATTGAAGCGTTGCGCATGGTTGAACCGTCTGCAATGAGGGAAGTGTTAATCAACAAGCCAAACGTTCGCTGGACCGACATCGGCGGGCTAGAAGAAGCAAAAGAAAAACTCAGGGAGCTTGTTGAACTCCCATTAATTGCACCAGAGCTATTTGCCAAAGCAGGAATAAAACCTTCAAAGGGCGTTCTCCTGACTGGCCCGCCTGGAACTGGCAAGACCCTGCTTGCAAAAGCAGTTGCAAACGAAGCAAACGCAAACTTCATTTCAGTGAAAGGCCCCGAGTTAATAAGCAAATGGGTTGGGGAATCAGAAAAGCACATCCGCGAAATCTTTAGAAAAGCGCGCCAAGTCGCGCCAGCAATAATTTTCTTCGACGAATTTGACAGCATCTCAAAACACCGAGGAAGCTCGCTAAACGACGCAACCGAAAGAATGGTAAACCAACTCCTCACAGAACTCGACGGAATAGAGGAGTTGGAAAAAGTCATTGTAATTGCAGCTACCAACCGGCCGGACCTAATTGACCCTGCTTTGCTGCGCCCAGGCAGAATTGACGCAGTCATCGAGCTCAAAATCCCGGACAAAGAAACTCGCAAAAAGATATTTGAGGTGCACACTCGCAACATGCCGCTTGACAAAGATGTCAAACTCTCAACTCTCGTTGATAAAACAGACAACTGGACAGGTGCAGACATCGAAGCACTCTGCAGAGCCGCAGGCATGAACGCAATAAAGCGCTACTACAAAAACGGAAAAAAGAAAGAGAAGTTCAAAGTTACAAAAGAGGATTTTGAGCAAGCGCTGAAAGAAATAACAAAATCAAAAGAAAAGAACAAACAAAAGTAAGATGAGTTTTATCTTTCCTGCACTAGCTGCACTTCTTCAAGCTAGCTCATTCACCATCGACAAAATCGCGTTCCGCGCTAAAAAAATAAACTACCTGAACTTCACTGCGCTCGGATTTGCATTCCTTTTCCTCTTCAACCTCCTCCTGTGGCTCGCACTCAAGCCAGGCTTTGGCGCTCTCACTCCTGCTAGCATTTCCTTGCTTTTAGTTTCAACTTCAATCTTAATAGCGACCAACCTTCTCTTCTATCGCGCTCTCAAAAAAGAAAAGCTGGCAGAAATGCAAACCCTTGCGCTTGTCTCAAGCATCCCGCTTGTATTGTTGAGTTTTTTCGCTTTTCCCGACGAGAAAAACCCTCTTTCACTTGCGCTAGCCCTGCTCGCCAGCGCCCTCCTCGTGTGGTCGCACTGGGAAAAGAAACATTTTCATCTTGCCAAAAAAAGTTACCAGTTTCTACTTTGGGCAATATTTGTTATGCCTTTCGCAGCACTGCTCACAAAAATCCTCCTAAATTCTTTTCATCCAATCACTTTGCAACTCTACCGCGACACGCTTGTTGCGCTAATCCTAATACCTGTTCTCGCAAAACGCGCGCAACGTCCTGCGCTCAGCACAACAGCTCTCATCGCTCTCTCAAGCCTCCTTAGCTCAATCGCCGGAGTGCTCTATCTATTCGGATTCAAAACGCTTGGAGTTATACAAACCGTTTTAATTTTCTCAGCCGAGCCATTCTTAGTTTACCTCTCTGCCATTCTTCTCCTAAAAGAAAAAATTGAAAAGAAGAAGCTAGTTGCTTTCTCCGCTTTGGTAATCCTCATCGCACTCTCGCAAGCCATCTGACAACAAGAAAATATTTAACCTGCTCATGCCTAAACAAAAAATGAGAGGCCATTTAAAACGCCT
>RFLC01000057.1 GCA_003694055.1 Candidatus Pacearchaeota archaeon
ATTGCTGCCTGACTTTATCCTGCCATCTGGTCAGAAAGAACCAATAGCCATAATTCGTTACAGCATTCCCGACGATAAACTGGAATGGTACGACGGCACAGAGTTCCATGAGTTTGATAGCAAGGCAATGACAGAGAAGATTGGCAAATACTATGTTCCTGAATTTAGAACCAAAGAGCTTTTTTGGGAATTTTACTTGCTTGGGAGACCAGCGAGCGAGCCGCTTGTGTTAAGCGAGAGGTTTACGCAGGAGTTTCTTGAGTGGTATGGTGAGAGAGCGAGCAAATTGGCAGAAATAGGCTCATTCAAAGCGTTAATAGGAAGCATACTTACAGCAAAGGAGAGGAATATGCGAGGGGCTGTCAAGATAGATGTTGTGCATGGGGATTATGGAGAGAGCCCAAAGCCCGTTTATTTGAACAAGAGCCATCCTTCTTTATTATACATTCCGAACGGAAATCTGTATTATCTCTATAACAAAGGGAAAAAGAGTAATATTGTGGTAGTGGAACCAGAGAATCTTGTTATTGACCTAAATAATCCGACCAGAGGACATAGAGGTGAAATTTACGTTTTGCCTGATGGGTACAAGGAAAAAGTGAAGAGAGGGTTTGGATTTTTTGGAATAGGTATGCAAACTGATGACCTCATTGTTGTAGGCAGGATTGTAGGTTATTTAAAATCTGTAGAAACATCTCGCGGAAGGAAATATCGCATTATCATCTTCCCGGATAAATTTGATCATCTAAAGCCTGCGGGCAGTGCAGCGCAGAATGACAATTTCTTCACAGTTAACCCCGAAGATTACCTGCTTCTTCAAGATTTTATGGAGGGCACTTATTTCTATGACCCTGGGAGCGGCGCCATAACGCAAGGCAAAATAGAGGGTGGCAAATTTGTTTATGAAGGAAATGTCGGCGCCTATCGTTACGGCTTCCTTTACCTAAACCTTGATAATTCTTTGGAGTTTGACAAAGCTGATGAGCAATTTGCTATGCCTGCCGGTAATCCAGTTAAGTTAAGCACAAGCAGTGCGATGTACAAGGAAATAGCGCCAAAAGCAATTGCGTGGCGCGACTCAGTGTTCGCTCACCCAATGGCGCTGGAAGTGTGCGAAGACGTCAAATGCAAAAAGCCAGTTAAGAAATATTTCTGCGTCAGGAAAGTTAGGTCATTTTATTTAACAGTTGACTTATCAAAAGAGGTTGATAAAAATGCGAAGTGCGCACAATAACTATTGCTCACCCTGGCTCATGCACAAGCGCGGTTTTGAGATAGACTTCTTGCTCAGGATTCTGCTTTGGATTATTGCTTTCGTAATTCTCTTGTTTGGTCTAAACTTTTTGCTGAAGAAAGCAGGCGTGTTTGGCAGCTCCTTGCCATTTTTTCTAGTTGGCAGTTTTAATGCGCGCGCTCAGGGAGTGCCTGCTCATAACTCTCTCATGTTGCCGCGCCGCAAAATCTCTCGTCGGCAAAACCTCTGCCCAGATAAAAGCGCGCGTTCCTGCAGCTGCGCCGCGCGCCCGACTGCTTAAAAGCTAAACCCAAAAAACTAGATGGACCCGCCGAGAATCGAACTCGGGACTCCTCGGTGCAAACGAGGTGTTTTACCACTAGACTACGGGCCCTTTTTGCGAAAAATAAAATTAGTTTTTAAGGTTTTCCACGCACCCATCTTAAAGGCAAGGGCATGGCGTTTAGCTTGGGTGGAAAACACCAAAAAATTTATAATCTCGCGCGACTTGTGGAGAGCATGGCACGCAGCTCGCGAGCGAGGCGTTTCTACAATTCTCTAACAAGAGCTGCTCTTCTTGGCGCCGCTGGCTTGACTGCTCTCGCCTCAAACTCTTGCGTTGTGAGCGCGCCATCTGGCTCTAGCTCTTCGACAAACTCAACAACCTCCAGTAACACAACTCCAAGACCAACTCAGAACCCAAATCCAAGCCCGCCTCCGAGTGCACCAAACCCTTCCACCACTCCTCCGCAAGACACAATTGACACGAGCGAGCCAAGGCCAACATTTGTTTACGACCAAAGCACAGGAATTGGCCAGTACACAAGCCTCGACGGCCGCACTGAAATGCAACTCTTCTACGATTTGACAGGCGCGCTCGACGGATTGAGCATCCGGCACGACGGCAGAAACTACATCCTCGACATTGAGCAAAACCTGCCAGTAGCTTTCTTTGACGACCAAGGCAACGGCTTTGAAGTGCTTGCCTACAACCCAAACGGGCTTGACGACGTTGTGATTTACCACGACGGCACAGCAGAAAGATTCTCGCTCAAGATATCAGACTTAGAGAGGTTTTTAGAAGACAAAGGGTTCATCAGCAGGGGAAAGCAGAGAGCAAAAAGGTCAAACTATCAGGACAGGTGCGCAGCATGGCAAGAGGCAGTGGATAGTTATTGCGACTTGAACGCAACACCTCTCTATAAAACTACCTCCACGCTTGCCGCTCTCACCGAGGTATTTTCTCTTTCTCTCCAGGGCGTGTTTACGACAATTGTAAATGAAGTTATTGGCGAGGCGATATGCGGCCTCACGCCTCACTGCGAGAACGGGTATGTCGTGCCAGACATGGACCACGACGGGATTCCAGACGCGGAAGACGATGATCCAGACGGAGACGGCATCCCCACTGCGCAAGACAATTGCCCGTACGTAGCCAACCCATGGCAATCAGACCTAGACGCAGACGGCAAGGGAGACTTTTGCGATGAAATCCCCGGCAGAAACGCCTACCTGATGCCAGAGATAGAGCCAAACGACTCGCCAGAAGAAGCAACAGATGTCTATTTAATCCCCGGCATTGTAGAGCAGTTCACATTCTTCGGCGTGACAGGAGATGCATTTCCTTCTTCGCCTTCATCCACCACATCAGACACAGATTATTTCAAAGTCCACCTTCAGTCTTCTGGCTCAGGAAACAGGCAATACTTTTTAGAAGTCAGGGAGTTGCAGGCCGGCGGAAGCCAGAGGTGCACTATCCTGAACAGAGTCGGGGATCGCGTCCCAATCTCAGATGACGAGCCTCTCACATTCTTTGTCGCGCCTGTGGAGGATGTTGTTCCAGAGGGTTGCATGTACATAATTCGCATGCGGCTTGGAGTTGAGTGACCGCGTTCGCGTGTTTTTGCTATAAATCAAGTGTTCTCGCTCTTGGAGATAGTTGCTTGGGATGAGTTAGTGCGCTCTTCCGAGCGCGCATCTTGTTGCGCGCGCCGCATTTCCCTGCTCGCTGCAATCCCGCCATTCTGCAAACAAAAACTTGCGTTTGTATATACGCACGTATATACACAAATCTAGCGTTCCACTGAGCGCGTCGCGAAACGCAAACTTCTGCACTTCTCTATCTCACCGCATTCTCCCCGCATTTCAGAAATTTTTTCTCCTCACCCAGAACTCGCAGCGTGCAATCACGCAGATTTAGTATCGTGCGTTACCAATGAGTTGCCTTCCAAAACATCCACGCGCGTCGCAGGCAGGAGATAGTTCAGCAAAAGCCTTGCGCTAGCAGGATGCTTAACAATGTTGTCCCAGCTTCTAATCGCGCGTTCAAAATAGCGCTCGTTAAATCCCGCACTTTCAGACAAAAGCCTTACATCAAAAATGTCAGACAAGAACCTTGTCTTTGTTGCAAGCAATTTGTCGTCGGGAAAGAGGTCAGCCCTAGCTCTTAAGTATTCAATCTCATCCAGCATGCACCTCACCTCTGCATCAGAGAGCGGAGATGGCTTCACGCCCTCGATATACCTGCACAAACTATCGTCGAGCTCAAGGTAAGTTGTGCATCGCGCCAATTTAGGAGCAGCAATATCCTCTGGGCTCACCACCCTGTAAGTTGCACCTCTTTCCTCAACTAGCTTTTTCCTAGAGTGCTCAAACTCTCTCTCTAAGTTCTTAGCCTTCTTAGCGAAGTTCCTTTCACTTTTCCGCGGAAACTCAATTACCATTGTCTCGCCCTCTGCTCCGTAAACCAGCCTGTTCGTTGCGTGCGCTTTTTCAAAGCGCGCAGAGTAGCCGTGCGCTTGGAGCCAGTCAGCTATTGGGCTTGCGAACCTATTGAATCGCGAGTAGGACAGCGGCTCTACGACTGCTAGATCTATGTCAGAAGTTGCTCTCCTGCACGAAGAAGGCAAGTAACTTTAAGTGGCAATTCCGCCCACAACCATCACCTTATCCCTCGTTTCTGGAAATTCCTCTAGAGCTGCGACTGCGCAGAGCCCGTCTTGCACCATTCTATCATCCAACGTCCTTGCGCGATACTGAAACTGGCCCATAAATTATCTTATTCTCATCTCTTTTAAAAATTTCGGTTCGTATCTACTTTAAAGTATATACTGAATTTTTCAAGCACTTCACTCATCTCTCAATACATACCTCTTGAACCTTTTTTATTTTTCGCTCCCTCTCGAGATTTATGTTGCGTTTTGAGCAAGAGGAGAATTCATAAACCTTAAATAGCAAGCAATTTTTGCATTAGAGGTCCTGTGGTCTAGTGGTTATGACGTCCGCTTGACGTGCGGGAGATCCCCGGTTCGAATCCGGGCAGGACCATCTCCTTGCGATAGTTTTTTAATTCGCGCGCAAGAAACCCCGCAGTTTAGCGCGGGGATGAATTGTGCCAAGTTATTCTAAATAAGGTATTTAGGTGTTGCGTTTTGAGCAGTGCGCAAACGCAACGCGCCGTGCGCCGCCGAACGAACACACGTTTGTTGAAGAAATTGATGCGCGCTAGAGGAAACGCTAGCAACGCTGCTTACAAGAAGCCACACTTTATTGAGTAAGATTCGTCCGTAGCAATAGAGAGACATTCAGTAGCCTCAATAGCATTTGCTAGTCCTTGAAAGGCAAACTGACGCAACAACGCAAAGACAGCCCAGCTAGTAAGCTATTTAAACTAACTTTTATTAGGTTGGGCATGAAGATACATGCAATTGGCGGTTACGACGAAGTTGGCAAAAATATGACTGCGCTTGAAATTGGCGAGGATGTTATAATTTTTGACTGCGGGTTGTACTTGCCGGCGATTGTTGGAGTGGAAGAAAACGAGCGCATTCCAACAGAGCGAGGAATGCGGGCACTCGGAGCACTGCCTGATGACCTTTACCTCGACAAACGCGGATTGAGAAAAAAAGTGCGGGCAATTCTAATCTCGCATGCCCACCTAGACCACGTCGGAGGAGCGCCGTTTTTAGCGCAGCGCTATGATGCGCCAGTGCTAAGCACTCCCTACACGATTGAGATTCTGAAAGCTCTCCTAAAAGATGCGCAAATCAGCATCCCAAACAAACTCATCGGAGTTAACCTTAACTCCAGCTATGTGATAAAAGGCAAGAGCGGAGAGTATAAAGTAGAGTTCTTGAACATGACGCACTCTGTAATTCAAAGTTCATGCATCGCAGTTCACACTCCCGAGGGTGTTGTGCTTTATGCCAACGATTACAAGTTTGACAACACGCCTGTGCTTGGAGACAAGCCTAACTACGCGCGCTTGAAAGAGCTAAGCAAGAAAGGAGTGACTGCGTTTATTGTTGACTGCCTTTATGCTCCTGATGACAGGAAAACTCCGTCGGAAAAGATAGCGCGCGGTTTGCTAGAGGATGTGCTTTTCACAACTGACAACCATAACTCAGCGCTTGTAATCACGACATTTTCCTCGCACATCGCCCGACTGAAGACAATCACAGAGTTTAGCAAGCGCCTTGGAAGAGAGGTTGTTTTCGTCGGCAGAAGCATTGGCAAGTATTTGAAAGCAGCCCGCAACCTTGGGTTGGCAAACTTCTCAAGAGGACTGAAAATTGCATCTTTCCGTCGGGAAATTGAGCGCGCGTTGAAAAGAGTTGAGAAGAACAGGAACAAGTATGTGGTGGTGTGCACAGGCCATCAGGGCGAACCCGGTTCTATCCTTGACAGGATTTCGCGCAACAAGATGCCCTTCAAGTTGAGGAAGGGCGACCATGTTATATTCTCCTCGAGAACAATTCCGACGCCAGTGAATGAAGCAAACCGCGCGAATCTTGAGAAGAGGTTAAAGAAGTTTAATGTGAGGATTTTTGACAACATCCATGTTTCTGGGCATGGTGGAAGGGAGGACTTGCGCGACTTCATACGCATCGTGAAAGCAAAGAACGTTATTCCGTCGCACGGCGACCTGACAAAGACGAGCGCGGGCGCAGAGCTTGCGCAAGAGGAAGGGTATGTCCTGCATGAGAGCGTGCACCTAATGAAGAACCAATCAGTGCTAGAGGTAAAAAATAAATAGTATAAATTCCATAAGTTTGAATGAGAGATGACTTGATTGGGGGTTTGAGGAACGCGCTCGAGCGGGGCAGCACGCTTGAGCAGGCTATCCAGAGTTTTATTAACGCGGGCTACAACTCCGAGGAAGTGCATGCTGCTGCTGCGCTGCTTTCCGGCGGTGTGTCGCGGATAATTTACAGCGATTCGCGCAGCGAACACAGAATACCGACGAAAGCTCTTTCGCAAACTAGCGCTGAAAGCGGGAAAAAGATTCAAAGCGCGCAAGCTGTCCAGCAAATGAAGCAAGTGCCCAAACCAACTAGTGCGCAGAAAAACACTCAACAAAAACCAGCGCACTCTCAAGCCCAGACCACTGCTCAACACCCGCTTCCGCCTGCACCAAAAAAAACAAATGCTCCGCAAGCGCAACAAACAAATAACTCCATCTTCACAACGCCGCCAAAAAAGCAAGAGCTAGCGAGCGAGAGCAAAGCAAGCCATGGCAGCAGCTCAAGGAAGGTAATTCTAGGCATCTCGCTCGCAGTTTCTGTCCTAGTTTTGCTTGGCTCAATTGGATTCCTGCTTTACCTAATCCTAACTCGTTGAGCAAATGAAGTTCTATAAAATTGCATCTGCGTTTAAGCGCGCCAAATCCAAACTTGCAAGACAGCCGCAAATTTTTGTTTTTGGGCTTGTGCTTTACCTCTCCCTTATAATTTTCTCCCAAATCTCGCAGCGATACAATTATCTTTTGGCTAGCCCTAGCGCAATGCTTTATTTTGTTTCGATGGGCGCGATTTACATTGCCATTCTAGCTTACAACCTGTCAGGAATTCTTACTCTTGCCAATTCTAAAAGCAAGGGTTTCAAACAAATGCTCAAGGACTATTTCTCAGGCGCGAGCAAGAGTTTCCTGAAGATGTTTGCCGCGCTCGTGCTCATCACTCTGGTTTCTTTTTTTGTTGAGGAAAGCGCGTTCGCGATAGCGTTTGTCGTCGGAAAGGCGCTCCACTTCCCAGTTCGCGCTGCACAGGTTCTTTTCATCTCAGTCTATTTCGCCGGATTAATTGGTTTGCTCTTGTTCTTGACATTCGTGCCAGTAGCGAGCGTTGTTGGCTCGCGCAACTTTCTATCTAGCATTGGGCAGGGGATAAAGTTCGTCAAGAGAAACTACTTGGAGAGCTTTGTTTTGGTTTTCGCCTTTAGCATAACCTTTCTCTTGGTGCAGTATTTGCCGCAGAGAATTGGGGAAATTGTTGAGAACATAATTCTCGTCCCAATCGTTAGTGTGTTCATGGTTGAATTTTTCTTAGCTGGGAGAAAGAGAGGGTTAGGATGATATATCAACCTAGAGAAGATTCTTTCCTCACGTTGAAAGCGCTTCGCTCTTTTGGAAGTTTGCGTGGCAAGAGCGTGCTTGATGTAGGAACCGGCTCTGGAATTCTGGCAATTGAAGCGAAAAGGTTGGGTGCTGAAAAGGTGGTTGCAAGCGACATTTCCGACGAGGGATTTGAGCTGATTCGCTCGCACGGCGTGGAAACAATTAAGTCGGATTTATTTGAGAGGATAAAAGGCAGGTTTGATTTGATAATTTTCAATGCTCCGTATCTGCCGGCAGATGAGCGCGAGGACGAAGAGAGCGCGCGGCACACAACAGCGGGAAAACAAGGGGATGAGATAATCTGCAGGTTTTTGGAGCAAGCGTCGCAACACCTTGCCAGAAAAGGAGTGATACTTCTCACACTTTCATCTCTCACTCCAAAAGAAAGAATCCTTAAACTCATTGATAGGAAAAATATGGGCGTTGAAACGATTGCAAAAGAAAAATTCTTCTTTGAGGAGATTTATGTTTGGCAGATTTCGGTTGAGTAGTGACTCAATTGCGTATATACGCACGTATATACATAGCCATTCTCAGAATAAATGCGAAAGCGGCGAGCGCGAAAGCTGAAAGCGCGGCGCGCTAGTTGGAATTGAGACTTAGTGTACAGACCGCGCAATCTCCGCGCCGCGCATTTGCCGACGAAAAACTAACCTGGAGGAATGAAATTTGCGATTTCATTCACAACGAGCAACACTAAAACGAAACCAAGAAAATGAAGAAAAAATAAAACAAAACTCAACGCACTTACCTTCTTTTCTTTTTGGTGCGGCTGGAAGATTTCTTCTTTGCTTTCTTCTTCCTGCCTCCGCGGGCCATCTTTGCCTCACACACGTTTCCCTTAGAATCGACGTAGTACAAGTAGCCCGGTTTGCGTTGGACAACGTTCTTAGCAACAATCCTTCCCATTTCACACCTCCTTTTATTTTTACTTATTTGTCGCCAACAATATTTAAATCTTTCTCGTCGTGAAGTTCTCGTCGACGCGGAGTTTGGCAGAGTTAAAAAAGCACTATTTTTCCGACGAGAAACGATGCGAATTTTTTAGTTGCGTTAATTTCAGTTGTTTTGCAAATGCCTCGCGCTTTCGCGCGCAGTTGCGGCGTCGGGCGCGCGCCGCGCCTGAGAAGTGAACTTCCAGCTGACAAAGCGCGCGCTCGTTCAGCTCCTGTACGGCGCGAACATAATGCCAACACGCTCGCTTCCATAACTTCAGTCAACAATCGCCGCGCACAAGCATGAGACAGCGGTTTAACACAAACTTTACTCTAAACTCACCCCTCTCCCCAAGACAGAAATTCATCGCTGGCTAAAGTGCGTTCGTTGACTATCGCAACTTGATAGAGCTTCTAAATCACTCACCCATCACAGAACTATCTCGCAATCTCAAATAATGCATTGCTATACAATTAAATTTAAAAAATAAATGAGATGGTTATGGCGATGCGAATCACTTTTAACAACATGCGCGATGCCTACCGAATGCTTGCAAATGGCTGGTGCTCACCATCGAATTATTTTGAGTATCTTGAGGACTCGGGAGATGCAGAAGCAGACCGTTATGATAGCCCCACTCCTGTTTCAATTGAGAAAATTGCCGGCACCGTGCAACTTCCTTGGCCAGCGAAGAGCGCTTCGGTTATGATGATGCGCGCAGGCGCGCGTTTGATTCAAGGGTTTAGTCTGACTCTCCATCACTCTAGCCCTACGACAGCATTAGGAACGCACGAGCGTTTTCTTAGTGAACACAGACTGAAAATTTTAGAACGAAACAATGAGAGATACAGGGCTTATGTGATTATAACGCCAGACGGGCAGACAGAGAACGAGCACGGAGGCTTGCAACCAGATGCATTTATTGAAGAGTGCCCAACCAGCGCGATAATCTCAATGGGCCAGGAAGGTGCGCGCGCATTAAACTTTGGAGAGTGGGAAGAGTTTAAAAGAGATTCAAATTTCTTGCTTGACTTAGCGAGAATGTATTTGAACTCGTTCTACGAGAGAGCAACTCCAAACAGAAAGCTCAATGATTTGAGCTTGGGATTTATGCTTTTGCCGACTTCTCTTTACGAGGAAACCTCAGACGACGATTAATTTTTAAAACTCGGTTGTTTAGCTCTCGCATGTTAATCGGAATTGTTGGAAGACCAAACGTCGGCAAGTCTACTTTCTTTAAAGCCGCGACTTTAGCAGATGTGCTTATAGCAAACTACCCTTTTGCGACGATAAAGCCAAATCATGCGGTTGGTTATGTGAAAGTGCTTGACCTTGCGCCGGAATTCGGGAAGGTTAGCGAGCCGCGTGAAGGGTTTGTGCGCGACGGCATGAATGAGAAGGGCGAAAGAGTGAAAGGAATGTGGCGGTTTGTGCCGGTTGAGTTGATAGATGTTGCAGGGCTTGGGGAGGGTGCGAGCGAGGGAAGGGGACTAGGAAACGAATTTTTAAACGACCTTGCAAGCGCAGATGCGTTGATACAAGTCATCGACGCAAGCGGAGAGAGCGATGCCGAGGGCAAGCCAACGCAAAACTACTCTCCCGGAGAAGACATTCGAGTGATAGAAAGAGAGCTTGACAAATGGTATCTGAAAATTTTGTCAAAGGTCTGGAGAAGTTTTGCGAAAAGCGTGCAGGTTAGCGGGAAGAATTTTGAAGAGGCAATCGCAGAGCAGTTCTCAGGTTTGCGAATCACTCGCGAACATGTGAAAAGCGCGGTCAAGTCTCTTGGCTTGGATGTAAAGCACTCTCCGTCGTGGAGCGAGGATGAGTTGCTGAGATTTGCGCGCGAGCTTAGGAAAAAATCTAAACCAATGTTGATTGTTGCAAACAAAATGGACAGACCGAACTCGCGGAAGAACCTTGAGAAAATAAAAGAAGAGTTTGAGCATGATGTTGTGCCGTGTTTTGCCGACGGAGAGCTGGCGCTGAAGGAAGCTGACCGAGCAGGTTTGATTGAGTATGTGCCGGGAGAAAGCTCGTTCGAGATAAAGGCAGAGTTGTCTGAAAAGCAGAGGGAAGCTTTAGATAAAATAAAAAAATTCATGGAAGAGTTTGGCTCAACTGGCGTTCAGGAGGCGCTGAATAAAGTTGTGTTTGAGCTCTTGCACTACATTGTAGTTTTTCCTGCTGGCGAAAAGTTAGTTGACAGCAAGGGGAGGGTCTTGCCAGACTGCTTTCTCCTGCCCCATGGAAGCACTGCGCTTGACTTCGCTTACAAACTCCACACCGACATCGGAAATAATTTTGTCAAGGCAATTGACATCCGTACGAAAAGAGCGGTTGGCAAGGAGTATGTTCTGCAGCATCGCGATGGTTTGGAGATTTTGACGAGAAGTTAGCCGTTAATCTTATGCCAACTTCTTCTAAAACGCTTATCATGCAAGTTGCCGCGCTTGTTATAAGTTGCTCTTTTAGCTCAAGACTTTGCGGGTTTCTTTCTTGTGCAAATCGTAAGCCAAAAGAAAATCACTAACTTCGTGAAGCGTTACGCACTAAGCCGAAAGATTTGAAGATTAGACAGCAAATTTTGCGGCTGCAGGAGCGCGGCGCGCCATCTCGAGAGAGATTAACCAAACTTCGAGTAAAGCGAGAGGTAACCTTTTGATACGAGTTTTGTTCTCGAGGCAACGAGTTCAATCGAGGATTTGCCCTGTTCAAATGATGTCCTTACATACGATTTGTTGAGAAGCATTTTGGCTGCTTCTTTTTTCGTTGTGAAAACGCGGATGTCCTCGTTAGCTATTGAGCCGCGGCGCACGATTATCCTGCCGTCGATAATTTCTGCAGAATAAACATCATCTCCGACATGAATCTCTATCTTCGGAGTTTCTGAGCTAAGCGGAGGGTTGTGGAGTTGCGCTGCGCCGAGTTGTGCCAAGAGATAGAGAACAAAACTCTCATTGAACTCGCTTGCAATCTCCTCAACTGACTTGCCTGCAGCAGGGTTTGGGAGCGCGCGCCGCTTGCCCGCAGAGTTAGAATTGTCATTTCCATTAGCGCCGGGATAGACTGATTTGTAGATGTAAACACCTAAAGAAAGCAGCAACATGGCTATGAATGCCGCCAACAACAAGAGCGCAACTTTTGTGCTTGTTTTCATTTACCCTATTTACGAAAATATTTTAAACTCGTTTTTCCTGATGTTTTCGAGGTGCTGCGATGAATATCTCATTTAACTCTTCTCTTGTTGGTGAGCAAAGGGTATTAAAAATCTTTCGAAAATTACTCCCGGAAATTAGCGAAATGCAAAGGGTGGTGCGCGAGGGAGGGTTTGAGGACGCGCGAGCCTCGCTTAACCTACCGCTAACGCGGCGCTGGGCAAATGAGTCGCAGCGTCTGGCAAAGGAGAGCGCGATAGCAAATGCAAGCAACCTGCTCGTAATTGGAATTGGCGGCAGCAACCTCGGGACAATTGCAGTGCAGCAAGCAGTTCTTGGGAAAAATTACAATCTCACAGCGCGAAGAAAAGTTTTTTACCTTGACACAGTTGACCCTGATTACACTGCTTCAACTTTGGAGTTTGTGAAATCAGAGTTAAAGCGAGGGAAGAAGGCTGTTGTGAATGTGATTAGCAAGTCCGGCTCAACAACTGAAACGATTTCGCTGTTTAATGTTGTGCTTTCTCAGCTTAAGCCCTATGACTCCGAGTTAGAGAAGATGATTGTTGTCACAACAAATCGCGACTCTGCGCTTTGGAACTACGCGATGAAAAAGGGGCTTCGCGCACTTGAGATACCAAAAATGGTTGGAGGGCGCTATTCTGTCCTTTCGAACGTGGGTTTGTTTCCGCTCGCATTTCTCGGCGTGAATGTGCGCGCGTTGCTCGCAGGCGCGCGCGAGATGGTGGAACGCGCTGTTTCAAAAAACCAGCGATTCAATCTTCCAGCGAAACTGGCAGCTGTTCAATATGCGCATTTTCTCTCTGGGAAGATGATTGTGAACCTTTTCTTGTTTGGAAATGATTTTGAGTCAGTTGGAAAGTGGTACAGGCAGCTTGTTGGAGAAAGCTTGGGCAAGGAATTTAACCTTGTAGGGAAGAGAGTGGAAACAGGACTTACGCCTATCGTTTCCGTCGGCACTACCGATTTGCACTCAGTTGGCCAGCTCTACCTTGGCGGACCCAACGACAAGTTCAGCATTTTTGTCAAGACAAACAAATGGCGCTCAAAGTTGAGAGTTAAGAAGCAAGCAGAGTTTGAAAAACTTGTCAGAGACATCGGCGGAAAAAGTTTGGGCGAGATAATGGACGCGGTTTTCGACGGGGTTTTGAGGACTTATGCCAAGCGCAAAAGGCCTTTTGTTCGCGTTGAGTTGGATGGAAAAACTGAGAGAGA
>RFLC01000058.1 GCA_003694055.1 Candidatus Pacearchaeota archaeon
AAGCGGGAGCGAGGAGAAAAAGGAGGAGAAGAAAGAGGAAAAGGCGAGCGAGAAGATTGTGGCAGCGTTGACTTTTAACAACGGGATTATGGTTTCGAGCTTGAAGGAGTTGAGAGATGTCCTGCCGAACTTTGACGAGGATGTTTTGGCAGAGCATGTTAACGACGAGAAAAACGACATTGCGAAATGGGCAAGAGAGCAGTTTGGAGATGAGCTTGGGGAGAAACTGGCGAAGGCAAAGACGAAGGATGAGCTGATAAAGTCAATTGATGAGTTTGTTAAGTCAAAAGAAGGAGGTGAGAAGGAGAGTGGGAAAGAAAAAGGCGGTAAAAAGTAGTACTGCGCGAGCGTTTAGGAAAGGGAGCAGGAAACAACGGGCGGCGCAGAGCAGGGAGAGTTCGAGCGGGACAGGCCAAATGCAGAGTTTGGAGAAGTTGAAAAGAAGGCATGAGTTGTTTGTAAAACTTGCGCGCGAGAAGATTGCAGAGCTGGAAAGCATAGCTCGAAAAGAGCTTGGCAAGGAGAAGTTTAGGAAAATATCGTCGATAAGCGAGGAGAGCGAGCGCGCTGAGGCGTTGTTTAGGGCTTTGACTAACTTGGTTGAGCGGGAGATTGCGAGTCTTGAGCGCATTTTTGACAGGGCAAGCGAGGATGGAAAATCGAGCGACGCGGTTTTTGCAGAGGTTAAGTTCATTCTTGCGCGTTCGAAGCTTGAGCATTTCAAAGTTAGTTGCGAAAGAAAAGAGTTTTATAAGATTAAGGGCTTGTTAAATGAGGTAAAAAAGGAGTTGAAAGATGCTGGGATTGTTTAAGAAAAAGAAGAGCTCGGAGGAGGCAAGCGAGGAGGGCAGCGAGGAAACTTCTGCTACTCCGGCAAAAGCAGAGAAAAGTTCTGCTAGCATTGGTTCGAGTTCTGGCGGCGCAGGATTGGTGAAGTTATCGACGGAAGTTGATAGGTTGAAAGCGGCGATTGAGTCTTTTAACGAGGCGCGCAAAGCAATGACTGAGCGCATAAGCAGGGTGAGCGAGCAGATTGGCGAGTTGCGCGCAATGATTCTTGACCGCGACAGAACAATTCAAGAGATTGAGTTGAAGGCAGTGAAGGCTGCTGACCTTGTCGAGAGTGTCCAGCCTGACAAATTGATGACAGAGTTACAGAAAGAGGATGCAAAGATAGAAGCATTGAAGGCAAACCTCGAGGGAAACGAGGCGATTATGGACCGCATCATGAACGAGATGAAAGAACTGCGAAAGAAGATGGAGTTTCTTCGCGGGATTGATGAAATAGTTAAGTTAAGCGAGGAGGTTAAGTCAGAGCTTGTTGAGATAAAAAAAGTGCAGGCGCAGATTCATGTTGATGCAGACAAGGTTGAGACAATTTATGCAGAGTTGAGGAAGAAGTTCAAGGAGATAGATTTGTTTAGCGATAGTTTGAACGAGTTTAAAGTTAAGATTGAACAGAACACGAAAGATATTGATGTTATCAAGACAAAGATTAGCGGGTTGGCTGAGAAGGAAGAGCTTGACAGGTTGGTGCAGAAAGTGCAGAAATACATTGATGTGTTGAAGGAGATTGACAAGCGCTCGTCGCTGAGCAAAGACCTTGCGCAGTTGAAAACATTGCTTGAAAGTTTTAAATAGTTAGTTGGCTTTGCTTAATGGGTGAAAAGAGGTATGGGAGAGAAACCTATATCGTGGGATTTGGCGAGAAAGCTGGGCTTAGCGTTTGCATTCGCAGCCCTGCTTCTCGCTCAGCTTTATTTTGCGTTGGCGATTGAACCAAGCGGAGCTTCGGTGAGCGTGGTGAGGAGCGAGAGAGCGCCAGCAGACAGCGCCGGCAGCGTTCCTGCGCAAGCAGGCAATGTGACTGAGCTTAACATTTTTGGCTATTCAGTCACGCAAGCATGGCAAGGATACTTTGGAAATGTCACTGGAACGATTGAATTGGCTGATGCGACTGGAAATGTGCTTTACAATTGGTCGCTCGCAAACCCTGCAGGAGAGGTTTACGCTTCAACAAACTCGTCGATAAGCTGGACAAACATTCAGTGTTTCAACTTTACTGCAGACGGCACTTACACTGGCTCAGAAACGCCCGGAGCAACAAACTTGCACGGCACAAATCTCTCTCAGTTGGAATCGCAGTTCAACATTGCTCCGGATGATGTCGATGGAGTTGACGAGACATTTACTCTGCTTGGCGCTGGAACGCATGATTTGTTCTACACAGCAAACTTGGAGTTTGCAGAGGGCGAGTGCCCGAATACGCGCGTTTACAGCGCTAGCGGAACAGGAGTTCCAAACCAGTTTGAAGAGGCGCTGATGTATGAGCCAACAACTGCGAGCGTTGTGTTCGCAGCTTTGCTAGAGCCAGGAAGCGTGCAAGGTTTTGACTCAAATGATTATGACTTTGAAATGCTTGTCCTTGAAGATGGGCATGCTACAGACACTTCAACCACATCCTATTACTTTTACGTTGAGTTAGAGTAATTTTGTTTTTTGACACAGCTCTGAGAGGAGTGTTTTGCGAATTTTCTATTTTTGCGTTAATGTTCGCAAGAGCTTCGCGCAGCGCGCGAACTTCAACTCTCGCGCGTTGCACAGGGGAATATCGCGCTGGCGGGAGATGGGTTTTTGTTAACTGCTGCGTTTGCGTATATACGTTTGTATATACATATTTACCGCAAAGTTAATTTCATCTTGCGAGCGATTTGTGGGAGTGTTGGCAGCAGGGCAATACGAGGGGAAGCGGCGCAGTTTCCTTGCTTTTGCGAGCTTAGAACAAGTAGAAAATAATTGCAGGCGCGAGCAACGCTCCCATGAGCTGCACGCGCCTTACTCTCGACGAGATAGCATAAATACCAACACTTGATGCAACTGCCAAAACTAGCAAACCCTGTGTGCCAGAGAGCAGGAATGTCAGCGCAACAAGAATTGCAATTATTGCAATCGAGAGTTTGTTGTAATTCATTTTATTCAAGAGCTTTATCGCTTGACGGCTTACCGCAATGCCAACAACAAACGCTAGCAAGCCCGAGGCAATGCTGACGCTAAGCAGAGCAAGGAATTGAGAGAATGTTAGTTTGTCGACGAGAGCGCGGACAGCAACAGCTGCGCCAGTGCGCGCGCGGTCTATTGCGTAAAGCGCGGCAAAGCTTAAGCCCATAACAATTGTGTTTATTGCACCAAGCAAGAACAAGAATGTTTTTGGTTTGCGCTGGTTTGTCAACTCGCTTGCGAGGATTGCTGCGTGAGATGAGCCAATGCCGGGCAAGAATGCGCAGAGCGGCGCAGAAACGCTAGCACTTCCTAACGACTTAAACAACTCTCTTCCAGAAGGAAATGCATTTTTTGCAAACTCTTTTGAGAGTAGTTCTCTTTTTGTTGGAATCTTCTGTTTTGGTATTGTTTCTTTGCGTGCTGCTGAGAGGGCGAGCGCAGATATTCCGAACAAACCTGTTAAAAGAGGCAGGAGCGGTTCGCGGATTGGGAGTTTTAGGGTTGCAATTCCTAGAAATGCTGACAGCGAGAACACAACCAAACCATTGAAAAAATTTTCCTCTCGCAAAAGCATGAACGCAGAGATAAAGATTAGCGCAAATGGAATTATGCTAACTAATGCAAAGTAAAATTTTTTGAGCGTGAAACTCGCAAGCAGGGAAATGAAAAGGATGATTGGCAAAGCTGCGAGCGAACCTGCGAGAGTTGTGGCGATTGCATCAAACGCCTTGCCTTCGAGGAGCATCTTGTGCCCCGGCAAGATTGAAAGGAAAGAATCTTCTTCTGGCGCGCCGAGCAGAACAGCAGGAATGAAGTCGAGAAATGTGTGGGTGATTGCCATTGAAATGACAAACATCGCGAGGACTTGCGAGTAATTTTCTAGCAAGGTTGGAAAAGCAAGAGCGTTTGTTGCGATGCTTGCTGCAATGAGATTGATGTGCAAGCCGGGAGTTATGCCTGTGAGCGCGCCTGCGGCTATTCCGAGGAGAATTGCGGCAAGGTAAAGCAAGGGGCTTGCAAATACCATGAGGGGTTTCGCTTATTTGAAAATACCAAACCTGTACGCACCTTCGATTATCCCGGAGACGTAATTTCCATTGAGCAATTTTCCGCTATGCGGCTCGACGAAATTTCCCTTTGCGATATACACCCTGCCTTTAAGTTTTTTCTTTTTTGCAATCTCAAGGAGTTTTTCTTTGACGCTTGGCGAGGCATTTTTGACAAGCACGCCGAAATAGCCAGAGGTTAGTGCATGAATGTCGTTTCCAGAGTCGCCTGCAAACATTACCTTGTTTTTTTCTTTGCGCTGAGTTTTGAAGATTTTTTTCAAAACATGCTCCAGCGCTGCTTGCTTGTTTCCGCTCGGCGGCATCACATCGAGCAAACCGATTTTTCTGTTAACATCGACGCTGTAAATTAATGTGGCTTTGATTTTTTTTGCGCGCAGTTTTGCTCGGACTTTTGACAAGAGCGAAGAGGGTTTGATGGAGAGCGGCACGTAATAACTTTGTTTGAAATCGTTCAGTTTCGATAATTCTTGTTGCTTTATCCCTTTAATTCCTGACAGAACGCGCGCGATGTCCTTGCGAGTTAGGTTGCGCCACTCTTTGGCAAGCACAGCTTTCCACGAAGCATCTTCTTTAAGTTTGCCGTTTTCGAATTTGTAGACTAGTGTTCCAACAAGCGCGACGGCGAACTTTGGAGTCGGGAGAGAGTAGCGCGCAATGCCGTCGCGCAACAAGCGTTCGTTTCTTCCTGTGACGAAAATCAAGGTTGTTTTGTTTTTCTTTATCAGTTTTTTAAACAAACTCATTGCGTTTTTCGTTTGCCTGTGCGAGCCGTTGGGTATCAGAGTGCGGTCGAGGTCAGTTGCGATGACATTCATTTGAACACCTCTTTCCGTCGGAAAACAGCTTCGTGAGCCATTATTGTTGCTGCTGCGCTCCATGCTTGGAGAGGTTTGCCTCCAGGAGTGAGCTTTTTTCCATGAATGAATTCGTAGAACTGCCACTTTTCTCCGTTCTTTCCGAGCGAGTTGGCGCGGTTGATGCCGTGCAAGTAAAGGGCAGCGGTTTCAGGAGAGTGGCGCGCCAACCATGCTGCGAAGAAACCAGTTATCATCTGCCAAAGCCCTCCGTTGTGATACTCGTGCGGTTTGTTGCGGAACTTGATTGAGTAGTTCGCCTTTAACTCCTCCCAGTCATTTTCGTGAGGAAAGATTGGCGGATAGAATGCAGGCAAAAGGTATTTTGTCCGTCGGGAAAATTGCTCTAGAATGTAATTTAGAATTTTCTTTTCTTTTTGTTTTGGCATCTCAAGCAGGTGGAGCGCTAGCGAGTTGCCGAAGCCATCGAACCTGCATCCGTATCCAGAAGGGTTGAAGTACGGCAGAAAGAAAGTTTCTTTCATGCGCTTTTGCTTGAAAACTTTTTTGAAGATTGTGGGATGGTAAACGAACTCTGAGTCAATATGCTTGCGCTCAGGCCAGAAGTTGACGAGAATCATCTGCTTTGCCCGCTCTGCGCGCTCGTTGTATTTTTTGATGTGCTTTTTCATTTTTCTCGAGAGCCATGCCATTTCCTGCCAGGCGCGCATGTACAAAATCTCGTCGTAAAGCACATAACCCTCTTGGATGTACTCGTCTGCCCAGTCGCCTCCTTTAGGCACATAAATGAAACCTTTGTCGTTGAACTCATACAAGTGCACTAAGCTCATTGTCTTGCGAAGCTTGTTAAAGTGTTTGTGCAAGAACGGCAGGTCGTTTGTGCGCTTGATGTATTGCGCGAAACCGATGACAAACCAGAGATTTGCGTCAACTCTCCCAGCTGTTCCGCCGTAGCTTGCTTTTTTTGTTGTTGGGTTGACATTGCTTGGGATGTTTCCGTGGCGGTGCTGGAACTTGAGAAGGGTTGAGAGCGAGAGTTTGACTTTTTTTATGAGCGATTTTCGCGAGGTCATCAGCGCAGCTAGCGAGCAAATCATGCTGTCCCGTGCCCAGATGTTTTCGTAGCGGTCGCCGTCGACAGCTGAAGCTTTGAAGCCGTAGCGGTTGCTAGCTTTTTCTAGAACTTCGACGGCTTTTTCATAAGCTTGGCTAGGATTAAACTCTCTGTGAGCCATTTTTTACTGCAATCCGCCCATTCTGCAAACAGTTGTGCCGCAGTGCGGGCACTTTCCTTTCGCAATTTTTGTTCCGCGCTTTGTGGTCTCTTCAACTGCGTCTTGGATTTCCACTTGGGCTTTGCATTTCACGCAATAACCTTTTGTTGCCATAACACCTCCTTTTGCTAGAAAAAATCAGGGTTTTAATAATTTTGTTTGTTGCTGTTTATCGCGAGATTCAGTTTTATTTTTGAACCTTCTCTAAATTTGAATTTTTGTATATACGCGTGTATATACAATTTTTTAATTTGGAGCAAGGACTTTTGTAAGCTCAGCCAAGTTTGGATACGCACTCCCGCGCGCAACGCTCTCTAGCTTTCGCGCGCAAAACTTGCTCTAGTTGGTCGCTGATGCAAACACGCCGCGCTGTGCGCATTGTGGCGGGCGCGGCGCTTAACTAAACTTTTTAAACTTCGTTTGCTTTTTTGGGAGATGGTTGAGACAAAACCAAATCTGTTTTCACGGGTGTTGT
>RFLC01000059.1 GCA_003694055.1 Candidatus Pacearchaeota archaeon
CGCGAAAAGCTAAACGTAAGGAAAAGAATAACAGGACTCTTGACTTACACTGATGCGTTGTCAAAAGTAGCAAAGCAAATTTTGAGGCAAATAGACAGAAAGCAAAAACTAGAGAGGCAGGTTGCTTAATTTTCGTCTAAATCAATTCTCTAACCTGGACCCTCCAACTCCGCGCAGGCGAGCATGGCGGAAGAGTTAAATGGGGTTGCTATTATAACTTTGTTAGGATTGCGAGTTCACGCGCTTTTACTTCGCGCTGCACAGCGTGGGCAAGCGCCTCGCCTAGCGAAATTATCTTCAGAAATCTTTCTTAAGTGCAGCTCAAACATGCAAAGCCGCAATAGAAAGCAACTATCGAAACTCCGCTACTCTCTCACTATCGAATCAGATTGCTCTGCAAGCGCTTGCATCTCTTCTCTCAAACGCTGCTCGTAATGAGTTTTCGAGTGAATCCAAATCTCCCCAAGGTGCCGCTCTTGCTCGAGAAAAAGTTTGTGCTGGTAGTCGAGGTGGAGAAGCGGAATGAACGCGTCAATCTTCTCAAACTTGTGCTGAGCGCAAAACTCGCTAAAACCCACGCAGCTCTCCCTCGAAAAAATTCCTCGGAGCTTTGAGTAAACCTCTTTTATCTTGTCCCTGATGTTAAACTCTCTCTTGGGCACAACAACCTCAACCTCTGCTTCCCTGCGGCGCGCAATAATCACTCTCTCAATCCTCCTGTTCTCTGTCTTAATCGCCTTTCCAAGAGCTTCCATCAACTCTTGGAGCGACACCTTCCGCGCTCTTGGAAGAGGGGTTTTCGGAATCAACTCCGGCACCTCTTCGTCAAACTCAAGCTTCTCCTGCTTGTCGCGTTTCTCCTCCTTTCCAAAAAGCAGCTCGTCGAGAGTTGTAAGGTAGCGGTTAAGCAAAATCTCAGATTTAAGGCGAAGCAAAAGCGCAGCTGCAAACAACACCTTGCTCGAAACAAACAGGTTTGCTTCCTCCATCTCCCTCACTCTCTCGATGTACTTGTTCGCAAGCAAGACAATGTCAATATCCCAAGGGTCAAGCTTCTCAGTGTTGATGAGGTCGTAAATTATCGCCTGCCATGAAAGCTGTTCGCTGAAAAGCAGGTCATGTATCTGTTCCTGTCCAACCTTCCCAGCATCAAGCTCGCTTTCCTGAGTTGAATTTGTGCCAACCTCTCCCGCTGAACTCTCAACTCCGTAACCCTCCTCTGAAAAATTCTCCGTTGGCATTTTAGCACACTACGCACTCCTTGCGCGGCTCACCCTTGATAAAGCTTTTGATGTTCTCCAGCGTGTGGCGAATGATGCGCTCAAGCGCTTCTTGGCTGTAAAACGCGATGTGCGGAGTGAACACAACATTATCCTTGGCAAGCAGAATGTGGTCCTTCGCAAGCGTCTGCAAAGCCTCGACCTTTGTCTTGTCGTACAAAAGTTGTTTCTCCTCTTTTATCAACTCCTCGCCCTCAAGAACGTCCAAGCCAACGCCTGAGAGTTTGCCAGAGTCAAGCGCCTCGATAAGCGCGTCAGTATCGACGAGAGAACCGCGAGCAGTGTTAATCAAAATCGCTCCCTGTTTCATCATTCCAAGCGTGCGTTTGTTTATCATGTGATGGTTGTCTTTTGTGTAAGGCACATGCAAGGTTATTATGTCAGAACGCCTCAGCGCTTCTTTAAAACTTACGTACTCAAACCCTAGTTCCTCGGCGAGAAAGCTGTCTGGATGCCTGTCAACGCCAAGGACGTGCATGTCAAACCCTCTCGCAATCCGAATCACATGCTTTCCGATCCTGCCCACGCCTATCACGCCAAGAGTTTTGCCTTTCAAATCAAACCCTTTCAAC
>RFLC01000060.1 GCA_003694055.1 Candidatus Pacearchaeota archaeon
GGGAGGAGAGATTCACAATCTTTATTAATCACGCTAGCTAGCTTTTCAGATGAACAAAAAGGCAGGTCTTGTGTTGAGCGCGCTTTTGCTCTTGCTCGTATTTTTGGCAGGAGTTTATTTTGGCGTGAAGTGGACAAAGAGTGGCAAGGTTAACAGGGTTCAGCAGGCAAGGGATGACATGCGGTCTAGGCTTGCGGCGTTTGTGAGTTTTGTTCAAGAAGGCAAGGGAGAGGGGGAGATGGTTAGCAAAGCAAGGGAGTTGTGCGAAGAGCTTGGCGGAAGGTGGGGCATTTGGCAAGGAGAGAGCGAAAATGATGGCAGGGCAAAGTACAGCTGCAATCTGCCGACGACAGACGGAGGAAAGCCCTGCACTGACTCTTCTGAGTGTGAAAGCTTCTGCTCAGCAGGCGTTGATGCCGAGCTAGGAGCGCGAACCGCGGGAAAGTGTTATCCTTACCTTTACGCAAAATGCGCCCGCATAGTTGAAAACGGGGTGTTTGCAAAAGAAGTATGTGTCAAAGAGGGGAAATTTAATAAAGCTCTGAAAGTTGGGGAGAGTGATGGAAATTAGCGAGAGAGTGAGTTTAATAAAGCGGCACACTGCAGATGTGCTTGGAGAAAACGAAATTGAAGGCGTGCTGAAAAGGGTGAGCAAGCCGAGGCACTACATCGGCTTTGAGATTTCTGGGAAAATTCATCTTGGAACAGGGATAGTTTGCATGGCAAAAGTAAAAGATATGATTGAAGCTGGAGTGAGGGCGAGCATTTTTTTAGCAGACTGGCACACTTGGATAAACGATAAGCTTGGAGGAGATAGAGAAGTGATAAAGCGCGTGGCAGTTGGATATTTCAAAGAGGGTCTGAAAGCAAGTTTGCTTTGCGTTGGAGCTAAACCAAGCGATGTTGAATTTGTCCTAGGTTCAGAGCTATACCATCACAACGACAGCTATTGGCAGACAGTTATTGAGGTGAGCAAGCACACAACTCTTGCACGCATCAAGCGAAGCATAACAATCATGGGAAGGAAAGAAGGAGAATCAATTGACTTCGCAAAACTCATTTACCCGCCAATGCAAGTGGCAGACATCTTTTCCCAAGGTATTCATTTTCCGCACGCAGGTCTTGACCAACGAAAAGCTCAGGTAATTGCGAGGGATGTTGCGCTGAAGCTCAAACTCTCTGCGTTGAGAGATGACAATGGGAACGTAATAAAACCAATTGCAATCCACCATCCGCTTGTGCTTGGACTTGGTAAGCCGCCAATCTGGCCGGTTTCAAAAGAGAACTTGCAGGAAATGTTGTCGGAATTAAAGATGAGCAAGTCAAAGCCAGATAGTTGCGTGTTTATTCATGACTCTCCCGACGAGATAAAGAGGAAAGTAAAGAATGCTTTCTGCCCTGAAGGAGAGGTCGGGTTTAATCCTGTGCTTGACTGGGCGAAGAACTTAGTTTTCAGACTTGGGCGAGGGCTTGAAGTGAAGAGGCCGGAAAAGTTTGGAGGGGATGTTTCTTACTCTAGTTTCGAGAAGTTGGAAAGAGATTTTAAAGAGAAGAAGTTGCACCCTGCAGACTTGAAGTCAGCGGTTGCAGAAGAAATTGTCGAGATTCTGAGACCTGCGCGCGAGCATTTTTCAAAAGGCGCGCCGAAGCGTGCGCTCGAGGAGTTTGAGAAAATTTACTCGAGGTGCTAAATCTCGCTAATTTTGTTGCGAGCGCGCAACTAAAAATGAGTTGCGGTTAAGTTCTGCTTAAGCGTATATACAAATGTATATACATCTCTAACAACTTCCTGGCAAGCAGTTTCAAGCTGGCTTTGAGAAGGGCATTGCAAGCTGAACGTCATTTTCCATTCTTTCAACGCTTGGCTTGGGTTTGCATTGTCGGGTTTGGGGACTCAAGAGCACAGGTAGAGTTTGGCGGCAAGAATCCTGGAAACGCCATCCAAGTGAGAAAGTTCTTGCGCGCCGCGCGCGAGCGCGATCGCTCTGCAAACGAGCAATTAGCAAATCTTCTAGCATTCTGGATTTAAATTCGCGCGCCGGCCATGAGGCGCGCGCTCACTTCACAGGAGAGCTTTGCGAAGCTTCCTAGTGTGCTCGCTTTCCAAACTTCCGCCGATAAACCTGCTGGAGCGGTCAGAAGAATTTTCTCAATGAAGTAGAGATTAAACGCGACACATCTATCTTGCTGTAGCTCGAGGGGATTGTGTTGGTAGTGATGAGTTTAGCGCTCTTTACTATTCTTTTGTCAGATTGCTCTGCGAAAATTCCGTGGATTCCAATGCACAC
>RFLC01000061.1 GCA_003694055.1 Candidatus Pacearchaeota archaeon
GACTGATAGGGTTTGCAGTCAGCGACAAAGCTCTTAAGAAATCTCTGCCGCCGCGCATCGCCGCGACCTTGATGGCGCCACTGAGAGCATCGCGCTTTGCCGTCCTATGCATGTTTCCACAAGTTTCCCAACGCGCTCGCACTCCATAACTTTCCGCCGATAAGCTGGCGTGAGTATGATGTGGAGGTTGAACTTGCAGACAGCATGGCTATAACTACGCACTTCAAGCCTCATTAGTTAGTCTAACATTCCTATTCACTTTTTATTATTTTTTAGAAATATAATTTTACTAGAAGCTCGCCCCGAGACAGAAATTCATCACCAAGCTAAAGCGCGCGGCAGAGCGTGTCACACTTGAGCGAGCTTCTAAAGCGAGTTGTTGCGCGAGCGCACTAATTCCACACGCCCAAATGATTAGCAAATTCGTATATACACTTGTATATACAAAAATTTCCTTTCTCTAGCAACTCCGAGAAACCTCCTTGACAACGAACGCACTCCTGCGAGTTTCGCGCGGCGAGAAAAAACATGTTTTGACGCGCGAGTTCTTGCTGATAGTTGCGACAAAGTTTGCTGCAGAGATTCAGAAGCGAGCGCGCAACTGCAAAGACATAAAAATTTTTAAAATTCCCTCGCATTGTTGTGAGATGGAAGCAATTCTAGACACGAATTTTATTTTGCATTGCCTAATGAAAGGAATTGACTTTTTGAGTGAGTTGAGAGAGATGGGATTTGTGCCAGTTGTGCCAAGAGAGGTGCTGCAGGAGCTGAAGGATTTGCGCAGCAAGGACAAGGTTTCGCACAAAGAGCGCACTGCAATCTCGCTTGCGCTTGAAATGCTCTCAAGCAAGGAAGTAAAGAAAATAAAACTTGGAGAAAAGAGCGTCGATGAGGGTCTTATCAAAAAAGGGCGAGAGGGCGTGCACATTGCAACTCTTGACAGAGAGATAAAGGCAAAAGTTCCAAACAAAATAGTTATCCGTTCTGCGAAAAAGCGGCTTGAGGTTGAAAGAGATTAGAAAGACTGCGGTTTCTCAGCGAGTGCTTGCGCGCAAATGTGCGCGCAATGCAATAGTCAAAAGCGTTTGGAGCGCGGCGCAAGTTGCAAGCCTATCACTTTTGCGTTTTGTGTTTTCGTTCGCGCGCCGCGCCGCTCGCCGAGGCGCTGCCGACCGGAGCGCTCGGAGAATTGCGCAAGAGAGCTTTGCGATGCGCACTGACTAGAGTGTATATACATGCGTATATACAAAATCTTTTGAGTGAAAAAGCGTTCTACAACACGCTAAAAATCCACATGAACTGCTTTTATGTTTAACAGGTTTTCTTAGATTTCAAGCTTTTATCGCGCGGCCATGCCGCGCGCACACGGCAATTGTTTTTTCCACATAACCCTTCCCTAATTTTCGCAGATTATCTTGCGCATGCAAAAGAGAAACTCGTCTTACTCCAACCCTTGAAGAGCGTTGTCAATCTCGTTCAGAACATCGTCGTCAGTCTGCAAGTCTGGAGCGTTTTGCTCGTCTTGCGACGCCTGCTGCGAACTCTCGTCATTTGCTCCTGCTGCGTTTGAAGAGTCCTCGCTAGCAGAGTTGTCTGTTCCTACGCCCGCGCCACCTGCAGCAGCCTGCCCGCCAGTTGCTTGAACCTGCTCCCCTCCTGTGCTTCCTTGCTCCTGCCCGCTCTTTCCTGCCTTGAAGAAAATCAAGCCAAGCACAACTAACAACACAATCACTCCAATCACAATCCACCAAAACTTTTGCCTAGCTTGCTCCTCAGACTTGGGCATTTTGCGCACTCCTCTTCAACTCTTTCAACTTGCTCCTCAGTTCAGCTAGCATTGGCTTCACCTCGCTCCTCGGAGCGCCGTCAAGAATCTTCTCCTTTATCTCAATTATCAAACTCACCACATCTGCAGCTTGCTCCTCGCTAATCACCCCGTCGTCAACCTTTTTCTCTATTCTCTCCTCAAGCTCATAAAGCAGCGACACCACATATTTCCCAATTGCCTCTGCCTTCCCGTTTCCCTTTGCTTTCAAAGAGGCAGCTGCAACACCTAACCCAGAGATGCGCCTGAAGCACGCCACTTTTGCCCTGCCCTGCTTCTCAAAGCATGGACTGACTTTGCGGTAGAAATCTTTGCACTGCGCTCGCGTGAGCCTGCCTTGCCCGCTAACTCTCTCGGCAAGTCGCTTGCACGCTTCTGGAGTCACGCCAGCGACCGCAACTGCGCGCACACCCTCAACGCGCAAGCCAGCAAGTTTAAACTTCCTCAACCTGCACAACACCCTCTCCTTCGTGCTCTCCTTGTCCTCGCACTGACCAAAAACCTGCACTAACCGTGCTCTTTCGCTGACACTTGCCTGCTTCGCAGGAATGTTAGCACCCTCGCTCACTCCTGCTGCAAATGCAAACGCGCTAGCAAACAAGCTCGCGAACATCAACACAACAATCACTGCTCCCAAAAGCTGAACTCCGCGCACCTCTGCCATGCCCAGACAACTCGCAGCTGGTATAAAAACTTTTCCCTTCTCTCGGCTCTGTTGAAAAAGTCTTAAAAGAATATGGTGCATGGTAATCAAAATTCATTCGGGCAA
>RFLC01000062.1 GCA_003694055.1 Candidatus Pacearchaeota archaeon
CTTTACTCTCGAGCTTTAATTCTGTCACCATATTCATTTGCCAAACTTCCAAACAAACTTTCACCTCTGCCCCTCTGCCTGTAAGCAACTCTGTTTTCTTTTTCTGTACAACTCTCTCGCTTTCCTTCGATAAAATTCTCTGCAACGATTTTGCTTTGCAATTTCCTTTAGGAGATGCTTCAACAACTAGAGCAATAACAAAGCTATCTTCCTTAGGCAATCGGTTTAGAGCGTTCAGTCCAAGAGGGTTGGAATTGAAGGGAATGATGAAATTTTTAAAGATGGAAAGCATGTGTTTGTATGATTATTGTGAATTTTAAGAATTATGTCTACGGAGAGAGGGCGCTAGAGCGTGCGAAGCTTGTTGAGCGTTATTTGCCCCGTGCTGTTCTCGCAGTTAGCGCGTTTGATTTGCGTGAGATAGCGAGCAAAACAAATCTAAAGGTTTATGCGCAACACCTTGACTTTCAAGAGAGCGAAAGGGCAACAGGTTTTCTCATTCCAAGCATTGCGAAAAAACTTGGAGCGCGTGGCACGCTCTTGAATCATTCAGAACACCGCATCCCCTTCGAGCAGATTAGAAAAACTCTCAAGGTTTTGCGCGCGTGCAAGTTGAGAGCAGTTGTTTGCGCAGCAAGCGTTAGAGAGGCGATGAGGTTGGCAAAACTCAAGCCATATGCAATCGCTTATGAAGAGCCTGCTCTGATTGCGAGCGGCAAGTCAATAACTAGCGTCAAGTCTTCAGAAGTTGCGAGGTTCGCTGCAAAGCTCGCGCAAGCAGACCCTAGTATCGAACGCGTATGCGGAGCAGGAATTAATTCAGCAGATGATGTGAGAGCGGCAAAACAACTAGGTTGCAACGGCGTGCTTATCGCTTCTGCTCTAGCAAAGGTGCCTAGCAAAAAGGCAGAGAAGCTGTTGAGAGAGCTTGCGAAGGTTTAGATGGGGCAACGATTTTGCAAGGAATGATAATTTTATCTCTAGCGGCAATAAATTTTAAAACTTCTCAATGCTAGCTCAAAGATGTCGAGCAAGGATTATGATAAGTTGGGTTTAAAAGTAGGGTTGGAGATTCACCAACAGCTTGACACTGGCAAGCTTTTCTGCCGATGTCCGTCGGTCTTGCGCAAGGACGCGCCTGACTTTGTTGTGCGAAGGAAGTTGCATGCAGTTGCAGGAGAAGAAGGAGAGGTTGATGTCGCAGCAATGTATGAAGCAGAACGCGAGAGAGTTTTCGAGTATGAGTGTTATTACGACAACACTTGTCTTGTTGAGCTCGATGAAGAACCTCCGCGAATGATAAACGAAGAAGCTTTGCGGGAGGCGTTGAAAATTGCCCTATTATTGAACTGCAAGATTTATCCAATTGTGCAGGTGATGAGAAAGACGGTTGTCGACGGAAGCAACACCTCTGGATTTCAGCGCACCCTCTTGATTGCGCACTCTGGTTGGGTTGAAACTCCGCATGGAAAGGTGGAGATAGAAAGTCTCGCGCTTGAGGAAGATGCTGCCAGGGTTGTGAAGCGAGAAAAGGAAAAGGTTGTTTACAGGTTAGACAGACTGGGCATTCCGCTCGTTGAAATCTCAACTGCTCCGTCGATAACAAAACCCGAGCAAGTTAAAGATGTTGCGTTGAAAATCGGAGAGGTTTTGCGCGCGTGCAAAGTAAGGCGAGGTATAGGTACAATCAGGCAAGACCTGAACGTCAACATAAAGGGCCATGAGAGAGTTGAGATTAAAGGATTTCAAGAGCCGAAGATGATGGCAAAGACAGTTGAGCTGGAAGTGGAAAGGCAACTTGCAGAACTTAAAGATGGAAAAAAAGAAGGAGAGGTTAGAGCCGCGCTTCCCGACGGAAAAACGCGCTACTTGCGTCCGCTCCCGGGGAGAGCAAGAATGTATCCTGAAACTGATTTGCCGTTGCTTCGCATACAAAAGAAGATGATTGACGAGCTGAAACGCGAACTGCCGAAGCTAAAATCTGAGATTGTTGGGGAGTTGAAAAAGAAAGGTTTGAGCGGGGAGCTGATTAAAGTTGTTCTGCCGCACTTGGAGGAGTTTGAGTACCTTGCGAAAGTTAGCAAAAACAATGTTCTCATTGCAAAAATGGTTGGGGTGTGGAGAAAAGAGCTGGAAGCGAAATCAGAGAAAGCAAAAGGCGAGGTTGGGGAAAGATTGAACGCGGACGTGCTTGCTAGAATTTTGGAGAAGGTAGAGCAAGGCAAGGTTCTAGAGAGCGAAGTGAAACAAGTTATGGAGAAGGTTCTTGAAGGTGAAGATGTTGAGAAAGCGTGCGAGGTTAAGAGGGTTTCGCAAGATGAGTTGCGCGAGGAGGTTTTGCGTTTGGTGAAGGAAAAGCCAGGTTTGAGAGAGAATGCTTACATGGGCTTGCTGATGGGAAAATTTAAAGGGAAGATTAATCCAAGAGAGGCTGCGCAGATTGTGAAAGATATTTTGTCGTCGGAAAAAGCGAATGAAAGCGCTTGAGAAATGTGTTAGGGAGTTGCACGCGCGAGGTTGGGTTTCGCGCGAGCCTCATCCTTTAGTTCCGTTCGTTCTCGTGCTAGCGCAGTTAGCGCTCATTCCATTCCTCCCTCAACAGCGCTTGTTTAGAATTCTCTATATCTTGCTGCTAACTTTCACAATTGTGTTTGCGTTGGCGCATTGGTATGTCTGGCATGTCCTCTCGCGAATTGAAAGTTAGAGGCGAGAGGAGCGCATAACGCAAGCAAGTTGCTTTGCGCGCGAGTTAGAGGAGCGCTTCAGACGCATACTCTTTCTTTTTCTCCTCGGAGTATTTTCTTTTCTCTCCAACGCAAGCTGAACTGCATTGGAGTGGCAGATAGCACATTCTACAAGCAGAGTAGTCAATTAGCTCTCTTGGCAATCTCAAGGAAAACACATTAGTTAAATCTTTCACGCGAGCGGAAATCTTTTCTGTCATTTTATTTTGCACTACCTCCTTTCAGTTTTGTTGCGAACAAGTTAAAAATTAGCAAGCGCGGCTCTCCGAGCCGCGCTCAATTTTTCTCGTGTTCTCGCGCAGCTTTTAGCTTTTGCAGTATCTCCTTCGCTTCCTCAACAGAAAGTTTCCCGATTGACATCCAGTCAGCTTTGTGTGCTGCAAGATTCACGTCCTCTGAAAACTGCGGGCCGCAAATTATTCCCATTCCGCCTGCGTCTTTGCGCACATCTTCGTCTTCAGGGTTGGCTATGTAGCGCTCGTACAAATCTATAAGTTCTTTCCTATACTCTTTCTCAATCCGCGAAAACATGCTTACCATTCTACCTTCTTCACAGGAACCTTGCCAGGCAGTAGGTCATACATTGCAGCCTCGTAGTTTGTTATCGGCTTTCCATTAAACTTCGCACCAGTTATAAAACCTTTTGGTGCGTGCACGTGCAGTTCTCCTATCGGCGCGTTTTTTGCATATCTTATCTTGCTTGCACAGCGTATATCAATAATTCTCTCAACTACGATATCCTATCAAAAATGATATCTGTTTCTAAAGTGAGATTCACAAGTAAGAAGGAATTCGCTCAATTATGTTTTCTGGGAAAGGCCGGATGGGGCTGCCAGGATTTGAACCTGGGTCGCAGCCACCCCATGGCTGAAGGCTACCAAGCTACCCCACAGCCCCTATCTCTTATTGATTGTGTGCCCGCAATGCGAACACTTCCATTTCTCAAACACGTCCTCGCCGTAAGAAAAGGGCAACAAGCGCCCTTCCTTGCACTTCGGACACTTCGGAAAAATACATTTATCTTCTTCCATGCAATATCTTACAAAACTTGCTTTTAATTGTTTGTGGTTGCGCAGGATATGCTTTAATTCTATCAATTCCTAGACAGAGGGTTGTTGATATGCTAATGCACGCAAAGCAATCTTTTCCCTTGCTCTACCTAACAAGTAAAATGCGCGAGCATCTCAGTTAAAATTGAAACGCAGCTTGCAGCTGTGAGATGTATATACTTTTGTATATACACAAATTTCGCATTTGTTCAGCAGAAATGCTAACGAAAACAGAAGCTAAGCGCGCCCTCTTTTATAAATTTGTAATGAAAAACAAAGAGATTGCGAGGATGTGATTGAAAGCGCGTTCTAGCGGATGAGAGCAAGGTTAGCTACCC
>RFLC01000063.1 GCA_003694055.1 Candidatus Pacearchaeota archaeon
CATAACTCATAGCCAAGACAAACATTGGGTGGACTACGAAGAACAACAATTAACTTTGGTTTCGTGACGCCACCCGCTTTAGCGGGTGGTAGTTCACAGCTTGGCGCGCGCTCGTTTTTACGTCGGTAAAATTTCTGCGGTTGCGCAAGTTGGACGGGCGAAAGAGTGCGTGAGAGTGCAGAACGCGCGCGCTTTAGCGCGGCAAGATGCGACAATTTTAGCGTTGGCGCGAGAGAAGCGGATGGATGCGCAGATTTTTGGCAATCTCAAACTCTCAGTGCAACTTATAAAAACCCTTGGTTCTTTGTTTAAGGATGGGAAGCGCGGCGAAAGAGGTTCTTGCTCCGCATGAAGCGCAAGAGTTTATTGCGAGTTATGTGAGGGTTGCGAAGAGTGTGGTGTTGGGCAAAGAGGCAAGGGAAGTGCGGGGTTTGAAACTGCCGCTTGTTTTGAAACTTTCGTCGAGAGAATTGGTGCATAAGAGTGAGTTGGGAGCTGTGAGGTTTGCGCACACTGATGAGGAAGCGCGCAGGGCGATAAAGGAGTTGAGGGAAATTGCGAGAAAAGCAAGGGTCAAGAGCTACAAGATTCTTGCACAAGAAAAACTCTCAGGGATTGAGTTGCTCATTGGATTGAAAAAAGACGAGGTTTTCGGGCATGTCATTGTTCTTGGCACAGGAGGGATTTACACTGAACTGATTGGCGACATCTCAATAAGGAAATGCCCGATTTCAGTGCGCGAGGCAGAGGAGATGCTTGCAGAAACGCTTGTGGGAAGAATGTTGAGAGCCAGGGGTGCTAATTACAACTCTTCTTTCCTCAAAAGAACCCTTGTCCAACTTTCGCGAGTTCCATTTTCAAAAAAAGGAGAGAGGATTTTGGAGATGGACATCAATCCTTTTATTTTAAGCGCGCGCGACGGCAAAGCGGTTGATGTGAGGGTTGTTCTGGCACGTTAACTCAAGTTGGATTTCTTTTTTATTAATTAGCGCGCAAGAAATCTCTGGAGTTCAGTAGGGAAATGAGTTGCGCTATGTTTTTAAAATTTAGCAGGGCTTTGGCTTATTGCGAACAAATGTAGCTAGGCAGGTTCTAGATAAATCTTCGTAGATAAAACGGAGCGCGAGTGTTAATTTTGATGTGGCATTTTGGGTGGCGCGCAAACGAGACGTGTGCGCGGAGTGTTTCGAAAGCAGAGCAGAGCGCGTTGGTGAGTGCTTGCATAAGAGCGCGCTTTAGAAGCTCGGCCAAGAAAGAAACCGCCTTGCTTTAGCTCGGTGATGAATTTCTGTCTCGGGGCGAGCTTCTAGTAAAA
>RFLC01000064.1 GCA_003694055.1 Candidatus Pacearchaeota archaeon
AACTGAGCAAAACCCCGGCTTTCCGAACGGGCAGTTGCGCGACCAGGTTGCAGGATCGGTCACAGTTCCTGGTTTGAGCGCCGGAGGTCCGAACAGCTGCGATCCGAGCAAACCGCATCCTTGCGATGACCACATTGCATGCACTTCTGACTCTTGCGATATTCGCGGAAGCACAGGAAGAGGCCATTGCCGCCATGTTGCAAGGGATGATTGGTGCGCCGAGGGTTTTTACTGCTCCGTACAACACGGCGGTTGCGTTCCTTATAACCCTGATTTGAGAGACTCATCTTCTTGCACGACAAACGCCGACTGCGATGATGGCGTGAGCTGCACTTTCGACACCTGCGTGGACAACAAGTGCGTTAACATTCCTAACGACAATGTTTGCGGAGAAGGGAGGTTCTGTGATCCAAATGAAGGAAGGTGCAGAGAAGACAGCGGTCAGTGCTCCTTTAGCGTTAGCAATGTCGGTGGGCCGGTGGGAACACCCTCAGCCGTGCCAGTGGATGTTTATTTAGTGCCGCTAAGCAACAATCCGCCTGTGAAAGGCAGGCCTTATGGTTTGGATATTTTCCTAAAGACAAAAGGTTTCGGGCCTGCTGTTCCATTCACCGGCGCAGAACTTACGCTAGTTTATGACCCTTCTGAGGTTGCTATGAGGGTGGAGCATGGAGGTTTCTGGCCATCCATCGGTACTTTTGATATTTCCCGTACAGATTATGATGTTCCCTGGTTGCTGTACGGCTTTAGCCCTGTTTATGAGGTAGATCGCAGAGGACATTTGCTGAGGGTAGATACAGACCCTACTGACGGAACAGCGACTATTGGTGTTGGGGGAGGTCTTTCTAGGATCCCTCAAATTTGCCCGTGGAAGGGAGGGTTTAGGATAGGGACAGTTTGGGTCATTCCAAAAAAGGATGAATTTACGATTAGAATGCCACCTCCATCCTATGGTGATCCTTATGTTGAGGAGCAGTCTGTGGTATGTGTAGTCCGGCCGAGCTTACCTTCGAACTGCGTGAAACTTGGAGGAACAGCATACCCAATCCACCTGGAAGTGTGCGACCCTGCAACTGAGAGCTGCCCGAGCGAGTGCTCTACAAACGCTGACTGCGACGACGGGCTTTACTGCAACGGGCAAGAGCAGTGCCAGCAGGGCGTTTGTGTGAGCGGCACGCCGCCGCAGTGCGACGACGGGATTCAGTGCACAGTAGATACTTGCGACGAAAACACAGACAGTTGCGTGTTCACACCTGACAATAACCTCTGTCCTCAAGGCAGGAATTTAGTTTGCGACCCAAGTCAAGGGTGCGTTAAGCAAGGCACGCAAGGAGGCGGGCAAGGAGGAGGAACAGGCGGAGGACAAGGCGGCGGGAATGGTGGAGGTCAAGGAGGGCCTGGTACATCTGGAGGTTGCACAGAGGATTGGGTGTGCGGCGAGTGGACAGCTTGCGTTAATGGCGAGCAAACGCGCTCGTGCGTTGACAGAAACCAGTGCGGCACAACAACCAACAAGCCAGAAACAACGAGGGCTTGCGAAGGAGGTTCAACAAACACGTTTGAAGTGGGCGAAGGAAATCCGTGCGAGCAGATTGGAGTCAGGTCAGAGGGACTTTACTGCAGCACTTCGAAGAAATGGGAAAGGCAAAAGCTCGAGAGCGCTGCATGCGAAAACAACTTTGAGTGCAAGAGCAACTTCTGCGTCGATGGGAACTGCACCCAGCCAGGTTTGCTAACGCGCATCATCAATTTCTTCAAGAGGCTGTTCGGGATTGAGTGAGCGCAGAAGTTAGAAGCTTGACTAAGTTGCGCTGCTCAACTAACGCTCTTTAGCTTGCGGTGAGTTTCTGCATTGCCGTTGTTTGCGCATGAGCGCGCGCAGGTTTCAGACGGCGCGCGAAATTGTCTTTGGTACGCGCGCGAATTCTGGCGTTTCGCGCGCGTTTAAATGGAAGTGTTTTCGTATATACATTTGTATATACATCTTGACTTTTTAAATCCAGTTAGCGCGTTCGCGCGCTTTATTTGAGGAGCGGCAATCTGCGCGCGCCGACAAGATTCCTGATTGCTTCATGGACTGCTGCAAAACGCTGCAAGCTTGGAGTCGGTGAAAACGCGAACTCGCGCGCGCCTCTGGGCTTGCGCGCCTTTCAGCTCACGCACCGCGTGAGCAAACTGCTGAAGGAGCGGAGCAAGCAAAAGGAAACTCGCGAGGCGCAGCGTTCTCCTATTCTGTATGATTTTCTGCTTCGCGCACCGCCAGAATTGGATGGCGCCCAGAGCAATAACAATTTTGTGGGTTTCGCAGGGTTTGCTAAAGTGTAGAGAGCAAACTATAAATAGCGCTGGTTGCTTTTCTAGCTATGAGTGCGCGCAGACAAAAGCGAATGAAGATTGCTTTTTTTGAAATCAAGGGATGGGAGAAGAAAATAATTAGGAGCGCGTTGAGCAGGCACAAGGTTCTTTTCTTCAGCGAGCCGCTCTCTGAGGAGAATGTTGCAGAGGTTAGGGATGCCGACGTGATTTCGGTTTTCATTTACTCCAAACTTACGAAGTCATTGCTTGGGAAGTTGCGAGCAGTGAAGGTGATTGCGACGCGTTCGACGGGCTTTGACCATATTGATTTGGGTGAGTGCAAGCGCAGGGGCGTGAGCGTTTACAATGTTCCGAGTTACGGCGAGAACACCGTCGCTGAGCACACATTTGCGCTGATACTTGCG
>RFLC01000065.1 GCA_003694055.1 Candidatus Pacearchaeota archaeon
CGCCTTATCGAGTCCTTAAAGAAAGAGTTCCCCCCGTCGATAATTATATCTCCCTTGTCCATAAGCTTTAGCAATTTTGACACAACCTCGTCAACAGGCTTTCCTGCAGGCACCATCACCCAAACAACCCTTGGCTTCCGCAATTTTGACACAAGCTCTTCGATTGAAAACGCCGCCTCAGCACCTTTGCGCGCAAGTTTTTTCGTCGGTTCTGGCGAGCGGTTATATGCCACAACTTTAACTTTATGTTCAAGCAAATTAAGAACCATGTTATAACCCATGCGACCCAACCCAATAAAACCTATCTTCATACCTCCCCAAGTGCGCGGGCATTTTTATATCTTGCGTAAATGCAGTTTACGCGAAACAAGTGTTAGTTGTAATCGCCTCGCCAAAATTATTAAACGTGATTACTATTATATTGCGTGAGAAAAAATTGGGTGCTTGGTTTTTTAGGATTTATGGGATTTCAGGGAATCTATGGAATTGTTAATGGAGATTGGCTACAGGCAGTTTGGGTAGTTTGGTTTATATGGTTTATTTACTTTATTCCAAAGAAAAAATAGGCGAGGAGACTCAAAAATTTTCCTTCGTAACGTTGCACTAATTTTTGTCCTTCGGAGAAACTAACAGCGCCTTCGTGCTTACTCGCGCTTGCAGTTTGCAGTTTCGCCACGCACAAATAAGCTGGCGGCTGACTTCGTTAATAGCGCTTGGTATTACGACTGGTCTTTGCTGTTAAAATCTCAAGTAGGTTGGAGAAACATTTATAAATCAGCTTTGCGTGTTAAAAGTGAAAATGAGTGGCAAAAAGAGGGAATTGCAAACGAGGCGCGGAAAGCGCGCGCAAGGGCTTTCTATCACCGCACTGGTTTTGATTGTTATTGGAATTGTCATTCTCGTGCTTCTCATCCTCGGCTTTACAATTGGCTGGGACAAGCTTCTGAAGAAATTCGGGATTTTTGCCTCTACGACGCTAGCAGATGTCGCACAGCGCTGCAACATTGACGCGCAATCGCGTAACGCAGTAAGCTATTGCACAAAGTTTGACAAGATTGACGACCCGAGCGGAGAAGACCATTACATAAACTGCCTCTATCCTGATGTGCAAAACTCGCTTTCCAACACGCTTGACGCGAACGCAGTTTGCCCAGAAGGTTACAAAACTGCAAATGGTGCAGCAGCGAGTTACTGCAACAAAACACTTGCAAGCCAGCTTCCAGCGAAGAAAATTGTTAAGATTAACGGCCAATACTACGGCATAAAGGAAGAAACTATTGATGATACTAAGAAGAGGTATTGCACAAAGGGAATGGCTACGCGCGATGATGCGCAACAAGCGTTGAACAATTAGGTGGGGTCCCTTCTCCTGGGGGCACCAAGGCAGAAGCTAAGCCTTAATTCTGGATCAATGCGGATTGTTTCTTCTTGCGCAGGCGTTTTGCAGGGCAACGAGCAATTTTTGCGGGCGTTGTTTGCGAATGTTGAAATGCATGGCATCGCAAGGCGCGCAGGAAGTTTAGAAAATCAGCATTGCTTAACATGCCTTGCGAGTTTGGCTTTGGGGCGTTGGGTTTTCAAATGCTTTTCCATTTTCCGCAGCACGCGGCGCAACTTTCTGCGCGCCCGCGCGCTATCTGCACCCTACCATTCGCGTCGAGATAGCTTCACCCTGCGCTGCGAGCAATAACCAAATCGGACGAGAAATACTCTGTGCAACAAACATCCATGCCTTAATTTTGCAACAAGTTAAATTTAAAAGC
>RFLC01000066.1 GCA_003694055.1 Candidatus Pacearchaeota archaeon
GTCATAGTTGTTCTTCGTCTGCATGACTCGGTCGCCCAACCGCAGCTGGTAGGGTCCCAGCTGAGTCCTGAGTTTGACAGTTGGAGAAATTAAGTTGTTGGTAACGCGGGATATAGGGGTGAACACCCCCTAATTTTCCCACTACATTTACACTTTAGAATTGATTTAGACTTTAAAGTTTTCCTTTTGAGTTAAAGAAGGAGGGATGGAGACTCCAAAGGTTTTGAGGATGGATCTGGCTTGGCTAGAGACTTTAGAGCGAAGGAGAAAGGTTTCCCCCTCAATTTGTAAGGTAGAGACTTGAAGGTCTGCTAGGGTTTGTCGAAGCTGCTGTTCTGAGATGTGAATTCCCTGCTCCTCGAGAGTCAGCAAAATGTGTTTCTGTAAGACATAGGCGAGGAAAGCTACGGTGAGGTGGCCCATTATACGTTTGGTAGTCCAGACAAACATGGGACGCAGCTCCATGTGATGCTTGAAGTTGCGAAATGCCTGCTCTATCTTCCAAAGCTCTCTGTATTGCCGCCATATAGCAGGCCCAGAGAGGTCCTTGGTGTTGCTCAAGATGGCATAGTAGCCATCCCACTTTTCGTCCTCCTCTATCTTCTGCTGGGCAAGTTGGGGCTTTTGATCTGTGGAAATGTCTACATAGCGCATGGTTCCCCGCGATAGCCTCGCCTTGACCTGCCCCTTCTCTATGACCTGTTGGGCTTTGTCTATGAGCCTCTGTCTATCTTGTTTTTCTTTTTTTGCGCGCTGGGGGGAATAGACAACAAGCAGCTTGCGCCCACCTTCCAGCTGAATCTGCTTGTAGCGGCAAAGCTCTGAGGGGTCAGATGAGCAACTCGAGCTGTTTTGCTGAGACTCCTGCTGCTGGGCGGCGCTAGGCGAGGAGCTACTTGCCGGGGCTTGGCCAAAATACTGGTAGCCCTCTGGATCTAAGGCCTGCTGTTGGATTTGTTTTTTTGCCGATTTCAGCCGATACCCCACAATGTATTCATAACCTAAATCCTCGAGCCTCTTTAAATTTGCCTCGCTCAACATGCCCCTGTCTGCCACAACTACTACCCGCTGGATCTCAAACCTCTTCTTCAGATCCCCTACGACTTGCTCTAAGGTGTGGCCTTCGTATGTATTACCGCGAAACGCTTCAAAGCCAATGGGCCTACCCTCACTGTTTAACAGCAGCCCAAACACCACCTGTACCTCTCCGCTTTTGCCATCCTTGCTGTAGCCGAAATCTTTCAGACCCTCTTCATCTTCATCTGGTTGCACACTCTCAAAAAACAAGGTGGTAACATCATACAGCACGACTTCAACCCGCATGCCAAACAATGTTTTTTGGCATTGGAACAAATGGTCCTCTAGCTTTTGCTTACAACCTGCTGCAACATCTAAGGCTCTGTACAGTTGATGCAGCTCCACCTCTTCCAACTCCCACCACTTATGCTGATTGTGCCAGCTCTGTAATCTGCTTTGAGGCTGCATTATCCTATCCAGAGCAAGGAGAAACAAGCAGGATACGAGTTTGTATTGGATTTTTTTGTCTTGTACGATCTTTTGAAAAAAGTTGTCCAATTTGAATTGTTTCCACACTGCTTTTACCACAGCTACGGGACCCCACAGACGTCTATCCTCTTCTTCCATCGTAGAGATATCATAGTGGTTTCTCTGGTTACTCAACTGCAAAAGTTTTTGGGCAAGTTTGTAGAGGGTACCATTTTGGTTAAGTTTATCGACTCGACCCAAGCTAGCGATATGTTGGTGTTTAATTTTGCCATTCTCTCGGTAAGTTTGAGCTAGTGTCAGGTAATTTCCACTTGGTTTTTTTTGTATACGGAAGAACATAGTTATTTCTCCAAACCGCCTTCATAATTCCCACTAATAATTATACAGAAAAAACTGTAAATGTCAAGCAAAAAAGCCACAAAAAATTTATTCACGATCGTGAAATTTCACACTACACAATTTTGGGCCAAGAAAAAACAACCCCCTTGGTTTTACACAACTTAGCTTCTTAACCTACCCTCAAAAACCCCTCCAACTGTCAAACTCAGGACTATACAGCCGAGTAAAACGCTTGACTCCTATATTCTCGTGCAACTCTTCCTCTAAGCGACGGTAGCTCAGCTTGAACAGCTGTTTGTAGATAAATATCCGAAGAAGCTGCTCTACCGTAAGCGTGGCGCTGCGGCTACCA
>RFLC01000067.1 GCA_003694055.1 Candidatus Pacearchaeota archaeon
ATTGAAAGAGAACACATTCCCTCGCCAAAAAACAACATCCTTTTGATAGGAGTGAGAAAAATCGAAGCAGAGGAGAGCAAATTCATGATTGAGAATGATGCGCAATACATCGAGGCGAGAGAGATAAGAAACGATTTTGAAGGTTCTTTAGCAAGGGTGAAGGAATTCCTAACGCAAGGAAAACTTGCGCGTGAGCAAAGTGCTGAAAAAACAAGAGTGTATGTAAGTTTTGACATTGATGTTCTCGACCCCAGCATCGCGGGCGCGACCCACTACAAAGAGCAAGATGGAATTAGCTTGAGCGAAGCGCGCGCGTTAATCCGAACAATCAAATCTAACGCTGAGATTGCTGCAGCAGACATCGTCGAGCTAAACCTAGATTTTCCCAGCCAACTAGAAACCACGCTCAACTCAGTAAGCGAGATTGCCAATGAGTTAAACCGAAGAGATAGTTCCAAATAGTTCTAGGCACAGCTTTATATATCTTGCACGCCTTCTCATGCTATGTCAGTGAGCGAGAGAGATATCAGAAGGCTCATCACCTTCGCTCTTGTATTGTTGCTAGGCATTAGCGCTTTCCTAATCCTAAAACCTGTTTGGAAAAGCGTCGTCGGCGGTTTGATACTCGCTTACATCTTCTTCCCGATTTACAAACTCTGTTTAAGGTATGTGAAATACAAAAACCTTGCCGCGCTTATTGTCAGCCTGCTCGTCCTCGCGCTCTTGATTTTGCCAGTGTGGCTCTTTGTCCCAACCTTGATGCGCGAGGTTTTTGACATGTTCCAATCATTCAACGAGTTCAACGCAGGCAGTGCTGTGGCAAAGATGTTCCCGTCGGCAAGCGAGGCCTTCCGCACGCAAGCATCTGTCGCTTTCAACGCTGCAATAAGCAAGCTAAGCTCTGAGATACTTAACTTCTTAGTCAAATTCATAATTGACTTTCCAATCCTGCTCCTCAACCTCTTCCTTGCTTCTTTTGTTTTCTTCTTCGCGCTCCGCGACGCAGACAAGCTCGCAAAATTTGCAAAAGGCTTGCTCCCAGTATCGCGCTCTCATGAGAAAAGTTTAGTTAAGCAGTTTCGAGACATAACAAACTCTGTGCTTTACGGACAGGTTGTTGTGGGGGTCGTGCAAGGATTGTTTGTCGGCTTGGCGATGTACTTGTTTGGAGTCCCAAAAACCCTCACCCTCACATTAATCGCAATTGTCTTCGGCATCATGCCTGTTATTGGGCCTAGCTTTGTTTACATTCCTGTAACAATTTACCTTTTCTTCACCAAGAGTTTGCTCGCTTCCCTCGGCTTCCTCGCATTCAATCTCGTGCTTGCTTCGCTGTTCGAGAACTACTGGCGTGCAGCGATAGTCGCCAAACGCGCTGCCCAATCCCAAGTTGTTGTGCTCATCTCAATGCTCGGCGGCTTCCTTGTGTTCGGATTCCTTGGCTTTATCATCGGTCCGCTCGTCGCTGCTTACTTCATAACCCTAGTGCGCGCTTACAAAGAAGGAACCCTAACAAGAATCTTCACACGCGAAAAATAAAATGCCTTCTCCACTTGCCCTCGATAAAACCACAGCCTTTGAACTCTTAGCGCTAGCAGGATTTTTCATATCACTCTACTCATTTCTCGTCACTCAAAAACTCGCACACAAAAAAAATCGCAACTACAAACCTTTATGCGACCTCAGCGATAGGGTTTCATGCACTCGCGCGTTCACAAGCCCTCACGGCAAGCTCTTCAAATTCCACAACTCCCTCCTTGGCATGTTCTTCTACCCTGCTCTCATCCTGCTTAACATCCTCTCGCTCACAACACTCATAAAATTTCTCGTAGCCCTTGCAGCAATTTTTTCGCTCTGGTTAGCATACATCTCGTACATAAAAATGAGAAACTTCTGCATTGTGTGCAGCGCAATCTACCTTGTCAATTTTCTACTCTTAGCGCAAGCGTTTTTCTCTTAGGTGAAACGCCACTTGCTAAAGCGCGCTCTAGTGAACGAGAAGCAAAGCTAACTGCTTTCATTCCCATGCTCGCGCTGCTTGCCTTGCTCTAGCAATCAAGTTTGCGCGCTCACTAGCCTGCTGTGACTTCCATCAACCAGCGCAGGGATTTTATTTGCTTTAATAACTCCAATCTAACCTGCCTTTAAGCTCTGCAAGCTCTCTCACTCGCGC
>RFLC01000068.1 GCA_003694055.1 Candidatus Pacearchaeota archaeon
AGAACAATGGCAAGCGCGGCAAACCAAATCACTAGCAAGGCAGGAGCAATCACAACGTATTCAAGAAAGTAAAGTGCAGAAGCTGCAAGCTTGCTCGCTAACGGATGGGAGTAGCGGTTGTATTTCCGAAGGTTGAGGCCAAGCAAATCGCGCTTTGAGGTTGAGTTGTAAAAATTCCATATGAAGATGGAAACAACAGCCAAAGCCAGAGAGAAGAACACAACTTGGAAAAAGATGTTTTGCGATGTTAGGGTGTTTATCGTTTCAGTCAGCGACTCTATCCCAAAATTAGAACCTCCCAACGAGGCAGCGCTAGCGTTAACCATCACTTTTACAACCAACTCCATTTAAAATGTTTTTCTCTTTACCGCACTTGCCTGCGCGCTAACCCATCGCTATACTTTTAGAGTTATTTTAGAGTTAAATTCGCGAAAGTTATTCGCGTCCTGGCTTGCCTTTAGAGTTGAGGTTTATGTCCTAACAAAACAAAATTACTTAGCAAAGCAGCGACGCTTTTACTGGCTTTTCTCTGTCCTGTTTTGCGTTGGTAATCGCGCACAGCAAGCGGAACTTGCGCAGCGCTCTCTGCCAACAAAACCTCAGTTCAGCAAGCATCTTTGCGCACTTGTGTTGCAGCGCGCTGGCGCGCTATTCCCTCACTCGCACAACTACTAAAAAATCGAAACATATTTAAACAAAATCGCATATCTCTACACATGCTAGAATCAATAGTAGGGGTGGTTACATTTTTGCAGTTCATAAGTATTGACGACATTCTGATTCAATGGGAGCAAATTGGAGTGTTTGACTTCATCTTGCCATTCTTGTTCGCCTTCATAGTCATTTACGGAATTTTAGAGTGGACCGGAATCTTTAATGCATCAAAAGGAGTGAATATAATCATTTCCCTTGTCCTCGGTTTGCTCGCAATTCGTGCTCCATTTTACGCAGAATTCCTAAAAGACTTGTCGCCGCGTTTAGGAGTTGGAATAGCAATTCTTTTGGCAATCATAATTTTAATTGGTCTGTTCACACCCAAAGGCTCTAAAGATGTTCTTGGTTGGATTTTGCTAGCAGTAGGGGTTGTGATATTCATTGTAATCGGAGCCCAGCTTTACAATAGATTTTACGGCGGTGGCGTGGGAGGATTTTTCTCATCAGATTTGATTGGTTATATCATCCTTATTGCTCTCCTAATTGGAATAATTGTGGCCGTCTCTGTCAGCGGTGGAGATAAAAATGGAAAGAGCGGAGGTTCTGCCGCTGAGAAAATTCTAGAAGGTTTGTTCAAGAGCTGAAATGGTAGCTGACATTAGTGCTGTGACGTATTTCGCACCAATTGCGATTTTTGTGCTTGTATTTGTGATTATCGCCGCAGTTTTAAACAAGACAAAGTTGTTGGGCGAGCATGCTTTTTTGAATTTGTTTGTTGCCTTCCTCATCGCAACCCTTTTTGTTTCAGCAGCAGGAGCGTTTGAGTATGTCGGAACTATTGTTCCTTGGTTCGCAGTGCTGGTTGTCAGCATGGTTTTCTTGCTTGCTATCACTGGATTTGTTGGCGACCCTATGAAATCTTGGAACAAAGGCATTGGGGCAGCGTTTGTGATTATCATGACTCTCGTTTTCTTAGTTTCAGGTTTTGTCATTTTCTCTAGCCTGATTGCCGGCTTCTTGCCTGGCCCAACTTTCGGCCAGAACCTCGCGCCAGAAACAGTAGTCTTCCTCAGCTGGCTTTACAGCCCGCGCATCGCCGGCGCAATCTTGCTAATCATTGTTTCAGCATTGGCAAGTTGGGTTTTGGTCAAATCGTCGAAATAAACTCTGTTTAAGTTCGCAGAGTTGCATGAGCGGGCAAGGAGAATCTTCAGGCACATTTTTGCGTAAGTTTCTAATTGCAAAACTTTCTCCATACCCAACCTTCACTCGCGTTTCTTTTTTTGCGGTGCGTAAGAGCTCAGGTCAACCACATACTTTCCATCTTCCAACTTGTAAATTCTCGGCTTTGTTGTGGAGAAAAGATTTGTAATGTCGAGCAAATACTTTCCAGGTTTTATTATTTTGATGCTTTCAAAATCCAGGAACACTGGCGTTTCCTCTCCCTCCAGTCCAGAAATCTCCCGAATGTCCTTCTCGACTTGTTTCTTTTCCTCAGGACTCATCTCTTCTGCCAGTTCCAACTCCTTCATTTTGTTTAACTGCTCTTTCCTGATGTAGAAGAAGAATCTTGATCCGCACTTCTCGCAACCTTCCAAAACAGCCTTGGAGGTGTCGTCATACATCTCCGAGCAGTGCACGCATTTGTAGGGCATAAATTGACATCATCTTTAGATTAATAAGTTTTGCCATTTTTCGTTTTAGTTTTCTTTCTTTGTGAACAATTCAAACAACCTTCATTAGTTTGGTTGCGCATTCGTTCCTTTGCCCCGCGCCTTCGCGAGCACAAACCGCGTTAGGAAGCGCACGCAGATGCGCGCTTGCTGTTTAGCATAAATTTTTAAGCTTGCCAATCCTTTTTAGTTCATGAAAGTTGATTGGTTAGCTGCACTAACTGGCGTTGTGTTTATTTTCGCAGGACTTGCTCTTCTTTCTATTGTGATAGCCACAAACTTGCCAGGAACAAAAACATCCTCATTAGTTTTGGCATTGGCTTTAATTGGCATTGGCATTGCTATTGTTGCGACCTTGCGAGAGCAAGAGGAAGTTGAGCCGATAAGAGATAAGCTTAAAAATTCTAAAAGCCAGAGAAAAGCATGATTGTCACAACAACAGAAAGCGTGCCAGGGCATGTGATTGCTTCAATTCTCGGAGTTGTGAAGGGCAACACCGTGCGAGCAAAGAACATCGGAAGGGATTTTGCAGCAAGTTTAAAGAACATTGTTGGAGGAGAGATAAAGAGCTACACCTCTCTACTCACGCAAGCAAGAGAAGAGGCTTACAACAGAATGGTCAATGAAGCAATTGAACTTGGCGCAGATGCTGTTGTTAACGTGCGTTTCATGACATCAACAGTGATAGGCGGGGCAGCAGAAATTCTCGCTTACGGCACAGCGGTTAAGCTAGCAAAGTCGCGCTAATCTTCCTCTTTTCGGCACATTCTCCGCGCTAAAGCGCGGCGCTCACGTAAGCAGCGTTGCGCGTGAGCTTGCCCTCGCACATATTAATTTCTTTAACAACCCCTATTTTGCCGACGGCAAATTTTTATGCCGCACCGACACATTTAAGCGCGCGCTCACGCAGGCGCTCACCAACAGCCCTCTTTCCTTGCGGAGCCTTCCATACCTGTGCACCGCGTTTGCGCGCGAATTAAGCATCCGAATTAAGCACCTACCTCGATAACTGCAAAATAAAACAAGTCACGCGCTTGTTTCTCGCGCGCTAGCAAGTTTTCGTTATCCATTTCAGTGGGCTTGCGAGCTTCATAAAACCTAATTGAGTGATTTCCGAGAGTTAGATGTGCGCAAAGCTAGAAGCAAGGTTAAGTAAGACAGCAGAGATGGAAATGGCGCGAGCATCGGAATGCGCGCCTTTCTGAAACGCGCGGATTTGTGTATATACGTTTGTATATACATAATTTTTCAACTCCCTGCTAGCACATTAACTTGCAAAACTCAAACGCG
>RFLC01000069.1 GCA_003694055.1 Candidatus Pacearchaeota archaeon
GCCAGTTTCATTACCAGTTCCACTGCCTCCTGTGCCGCCATTCCCGTTTCCTTGACCTCCTGTACCTGTGCCTCCAGTTCCACCCCCTCCGCCTGCGCTGCCAGTTTCATTACCAGTTCCACTGCCTCCTGCGCCGCCGCTTCCGCCTGTGCCACCGGTTTCATTTCCCTGCCCGCCGGTTCCTCCAGTGCCGCCAGACCCTGTGCCGCCGCTTCCGCCTGCACCGCTATCTGTACCACCGCCCCCGCTGGAATCATTCCCTCCTGACTGCCCCTGCTGCTCTGGTGCGTAAATTAAGGCAGGTACTGCATAACTTCCGACGTTAATCGTGAGTGTGTTTACTCCGCTCAAGCTTGCGATTGAGAAATCAATTCGGTTGTTGCCTGGGTAGAGCAAGACCTGCCGCGAGCTTGGGAAGTCGACTTCAATTGTCTCTGGGATGCCTGTGTTTAGCCTTGCGTAAATTGAGAAGTCCGATGCAGCTAGCACAACTCCGGGGTTGAGCGAGTAGTGCGCCACGCTCCCTGCCACCTTGAAATTTTTCGTGAAATCAACCATGACGCGTTGGCCGTTAACAACTGTTAAGATGTTCTCAATCACAAGGGTGTAGTTCTGCTCAGTGTTTGGAGGGGTTGGCGCGTTGAACCAGAAGTAATAGCGCCCGTTAATTGGCACGATGCCTCCCTCAAACGGCACTTGCGTCGGGCTGTTTTGCTTGTAAATCTTCATGTTGTCGCGCGTCAGGTAATTCATCACAATTCCGTCGAGAGAAGCAATGACCGTCTCGCGCGGCTGCACAACATCTTTCATATCAGTTGCAAGCGCAGAGGCAATTGGCGCGAGCAAAAATCCCGCTGCAACCAACGCCAGTAAAATCCCGGAACGCATACCCATTCATGTCGCGAACTTATATAAATTTAGTCCTCAAGCACATCGCGCTCAGCCGGAAACCTAAACTCGCGAAAACTTATCTCATCGCTAGGGAGAGAGTCAAGTTTGTCTTTTATCTGCTTCTGCACTTTGCTAAGTCGCGCGCCGCCGGATTTGACCTCGACAAAATGCACTCCCTTGAGTTCGCCTTTGGAGATGCCCTCAAACACAACATAATCAACTGGGTCGCCAATAAACCTGCACTCGCTCGGCTCAAAGGGAAAGTCCTCCAAAATCGGCGCGAAGCTCTCAGAGAGCTTGCCTTTAAGCACGTGTCGCTGTTTGTCTGCAATCTCACGCCGCACACCAACCAAGCGCTCGCGCCATTCGCTCTCTTTCCTCTGCGCCCCAAGCTTGAGCCCAACAACGAACGCAAAAACTAGCAGTCCGACAATCAAGCCAGCTCCAACGAAAAGCGCAACAAGTCCGATTGCCATGCATTTCCAAACCTTGCTGATATAAATACTTTTTTAGCGAGCCAGCAGGAAAAGCCGCGCGCAGCCAACGCCAAGTGCAACCAAATATTTTTAAATGTGCTTTTTCACTATTTTTCATGCCAAAACAGAAAGCTCCGAGGCAGAAAGGGAAGTTTTCATTCAGTCGATACTTCCAGAAGTTTAAAGAAGGCGATAGAGTTGCAGTGGTGCGCGACCTCACTTTTCCGTTCGCATACCCTCGCCGCTTGCAAGGAAAAACCGGAGTTGTCATCGGAAAACGCGGCAAAGCATATTGCTTGCTCATCAAAGACCTAAATAAAGAGAAAAAGTATTGCATTGAGCCCATTCACTTGAAGAGGATTGAGCAAA
>RFLC01000006.1 GCA_003694055.1 Candidatus Pacearchaeota archaeon
CTTGGCCGCAGTAGTGCGCTTGTTTAGCCGCGCGCAAGCTATCAGCAATCAGCGCTAAAAACTCTCTCCTAAAACTTTCGCCCGCCTCAATGAGAGCTTGCGCGCTTGCACTCAACACTCTCGCATGCTAGCGCAAACACTCACCCTTTAGCAGCCTCGAAAAATATGAGCATCTCAAGCAAAAGCGAGTTGGCTTTGCTTCCAGCAATGAGCGAATTTAGCATTAGGAGAGTCGCTACAGCAAGAATTACTTTGGCTACTGACTCAAACATTGCTTTAAAATTTAGCATTGGAGGTGTCTCAAATCCTGAGCTTGCGCCGCTTGCTCCTCCAGAACTTCCTGCGAAATCCCCAGAGCTGCCCGCGAAACCTGTGTCGTTCGAAAAGTCAGAAACAGCCAAACCTGTGAGCATTGTTGGAGTGAACGCTGGAGGCGAGAAACCAACACCGCCGGAACTGCCTAAACCTCCTTGGCTAGTGAAAGACCCTAGTGTAGCTTCCAGATTGGAAAGTTGGTAAAAGAGATAAACCATCACAAATAAAGCTATTGTGGAGAGGATTGCTATCACAAGGTTGATTATTCCAGTCGCTTTTTCAAACCTTACTTTGTCGCTCGCTCCGAGGAAGCCAAATGCAAGCAAGTACTCTGCGCACGTCCATACAAAGAACCCAATGCCAAAGAAAATGACGAGCGACTTGTTTGAAATGCTGCTGAAATACTCGAGAATTAATGCGAGAGCTAGCACAGCAAGATACGCGAGCACCAACACCCCTGAGATGAAAAGCTTGCTCTCCTTCACAACCTTGCCCAAAGTTAAAAGCGCAATAGCGTAAATCACAAAAATGATGGTGTACAATATCGCTAAAGCTGATGCAATGACAAGAAAAGCTGTTTTATCTAGCCCCATGAGTTTGCCAAGAGGAAAGAGAAGGTAAGGCACTATCATGAGCAGAAGAGCGCCTGCAGTCGCCCAGCCGCCAAGCTTCAAAATATTCGAGCGGAAAGGAGTCAGCTCAAGCGAAGGTTTGCTTTGGTTAGTCGGGCCTGTGCCTAGCCCTTCCGCGCCAAATCCAAACTGCCCGCCTGTTTGTTGGGAGCGAGCTTGCGCAAGTGCCTCGTCTATCTCTTTATCAGACCAGCCTGCGCTCCGAAGAGTTGAGCGCAAAACTGGAAGCGGAACATGCGAAGAAAGAGAGTCCTTCACGTACTCAAGCAAAGACTCATCCACCATCTTAGAACAAGGCGATTGCACCTTTTATAATTTTGCTCCTCTTGAAATCTGCACGCCAGCGCGAGTTATGAGTTTATCGACGGAAAAGCGAGAGTTGCGAGAGAAAGTTTTTTAAAGCAAGTTTCATTTTTAGGTTTGGTGTTCTATGGCGAAAGAAAAGTCTGGCAAGTATGGCGCGGAGAGCATTAAAGTTCTAGAAGGTCTTGAAGGTGTCCGCCACAGACCTGCAATGTACATCGGTAGCACTAGCAAGCAAGGACTCCATCATCTTGTTTACGAGGTTGTTGACAATGCAGTTGACGAGGCAATGGCAGGCTACTGCACGCAAATTGATGTTGTGCTCAACGCAGACGGCTCGGTGACCGTGAGAGACAATGGGCGCGGCATTCCAGTTGAGCCGCACCCTGTTTACAAAAAGCCAGCTGTAGAGATAGCTGTAACGCGCTTGCACGCAGGAGGGAAGTTTGAGAAGGGCAGTTATATGGTCTCAGGAGGTTTGCACGGCGTGGGAATTAGCGTGGTAGCAGCACTCTCAACCCACATGAAAATCCGCGTTAAGCGCAATGGTAAAATCTACCAGCAAGAGTACAAAATAGGAAAGCCGCTCTATGACCTCAAGGTCGTCGGAAAAGTCGATGAGAAAGACACCGGAACAGAAGTGACATTCACGCCTGACGCAAGCATTTTCTCCACAACAAAGTTTGACTTCTCAATCCTAGCAACCCGCCTGCGCGAAATTGCATTCCTAAACAAAGGCCTGAGAATCACGCTAACAGACGAACGCCCAAACGGCTCAGCAAGCGTTGAGGAAAAAAACGGAAAGAAAAAGAAAAAAGAAGTGTTCCACTACGACGGCGGAATAGTTGAGTTCGTGAAATGGGTGAACCAAAATAAAGAAACCTTGCACAAACCAATTTATTACACAAAGACAGACTCAGGAGTGGTGGTGGAGGTTGCAGTGCAGTACAACACCGGTTACCAAGAAAACATTCTAGGATTCGTGAACACAATCAACACGATTGAAGGAGGCACTCACGTCGTCGGATTCAAGAGCGCACTCACGCGCTCAATTAACGATTACGCTAGCAAAAACAAACTTTCCAAAAACGGGAACTTCACAGGAGATGATGTGCGAGAGGGTTTGACAGCAATAGTCTCAGTCAAGGTTCCAGAACCGCAATTCGAGGGCCAGACAAAAACAAAGCTAGGCAACAGCGAGGTGAAGGGAATTGTGGAGAGCATCTCTTACATTGCGTTGAGTGAGTTTTTCGAGGAAAATCCTGCAGTCGCGAAGAAGATTGTTAACAAAGCACTGGAGGCGCAGAAGGCAAGGAGCGCTGCAAAAAAAGCGAAAGAGCTAGTCAGGAGGAAGAGCGCATTCGGGAGCGGAGGGTTACCAGGCAAGCTAGCTGATTGTTCAAGAAAGCACTCTGCTGATGCTGAGCTGTTTATCGTCGAGGGTGACTCTGCAGGCGGCTCTGCAAAACAAGCCCGCAATAAAGAGTACCAAGCAATCCTTCCGCTGAAAGGAAAAATTCTCAACGTTGAAAAAGCAAACCCTGTCAAGACCTTGTCGAACGAAGAAATCTCAAGCCTGATAACTGCAATTGGCACAGGAATTGGCGAGCAGTTTGACATCAGCAAGATAAGGTATAGCCGCATTATCATCATGACAGACGCGGATGTTGACGGCTCGCACATAACAACCTTGCTCTTAACATTCTTCTTCCGAATGATGCCCCAGCTAATAGAAAACGGAAATGTGTTTATCGCGGTGCCGCCGCTCTACCGCGTGAGGCACGGAAACAAAGTTGAGTACATCTATTCCGACGCTGAACTGAAAAAATACCTTGATAAAGTCAAAACTCAGAATGTTGTCATTCAGCGTTTTAAAGGACTGGGAGAAATGAACCCTGAGCAACTTTGGGAAACGACAATGAATCCGAAAACAAGAGTGCTGAGGCGCATAACAATCGAGGATGCTGTTGCAGCTGATGAAACTTTCTCCAAGCTGATGGGCGACAACGTGCTTGCGCGCAGACAATTTATTTCGGAGAAAGCGCAGGAAGCAGTTGTGGATATTTAGAGTTTAAAATTAACTCTCGGCATGCGCGCCCTTGCAAATTCTGCTGCGGTGAGCTCGCGCGGGCGCGCTTTAGGTGTCGCGCGCTTTTCTATCTCCATGCCAATGAAATTTATGAAATGTTTGCGCGCGGCGCAGATGCGCGCCTTGGAGCTTTTTGTATATACTCGCGTATATACATTTCAAAAATAGTGTAAATTATCTGACTTCCTTGCAATTTATCAACTCGGCGCAAGAAATCCTTGTTTTAGCGCTGGAATAAAGTGCGCTAGGTTGTTCTAAAAAGGCATCTCGATGTTGCGGTTTGAGTGGCGCGCCGTGTTTGCGCGCCGCGCTCGGCGGGGAACGAAC
>RFLC01000070.1 GCA_003694055.1 Candidatus Pacearchaeota archaeon
ACTTTACTCCTGCGAGGATTAGCAAAACAACCAAAGCAGTAACAATCAAGATTATTTTTAGAAATCCACGATTGCTTGCGTCTGGGTTTGTGCACTTTTCAACTCCGCACGGCCCGCCGCAATCTGCGCGCAGCTCGCACCCGCCGTCATGGCAGTTCTGTTTTCCGTCGGAGCAGCTTGGTTCAGGCGTGAACTCGCATGCCTGAAAAGTGGAAGGCATTCCTGCGCTAGAGTTGCACGCGTTCAAGTCATAACAATTCCTAATTTGATAACCACATCTCCTACCTTCCAAACTTCTTACAGCACATTCTCGCATTAACTCATCACCATCATCTTTGGTTAAACTCTCTATTTCAAGTGCTTTACTTAACTCCTCGCAAACACCCCAGTCCGTGCACACCCAGCGCGGCTCGCACTCAACCCTCTCTTCAGCGCAGCTTTTTTGGTCTAAGTCAACATACCAGCTCACATTTCTCACAAATTCTCCGTCGGAAACATATGCTGTTATGGTGTTCTCTAGGTTTGGCAAGCAACTAAAAACCCGGTTGAATGTGCTTACTTCGCCTTTCTCAAATTTAATTGGTTTGCCGTTCAGGTACCAGAAGAAGTTCAGCTCGTCGCTCTCTTTATCACGCGCAGAAACTGAGAATGCTATTTTATCAAATGCCTTTGCTTTCAACTTCTCATTTTTAGGATTAACAGCGATTATCTCAGGCGGCGTGTTTTCTCCCACAACCAACACTTTAAAATTTTTGCAAGTGCTTTGCGCAGCTGTGCTTGCGTTGCAAAACGCTCCGAGCACATCTCCAGCTCCGTCCCACTCATTCTCGCTAGCCAAGCCTTTGTCGCTCACGCAAACCCTCACTTCATAGCTGCCGGTTTCGCGCGCGCTCACTTCTATCTCTCCCTCTCCAATGCCTGCGTTCGATCCTGCCAGTTTAACCTCTAACCCTCCTGTGCTTGAACTCTGCTCCACTAACGATGCTTCAAGTTTAAGCTCCTCGTTCGGAGTTTCCTCGTCCGAGTAAAACACGCTCACCTTTTCGCTTTCTCCTATCGCTAGCGTCAGATCTGGAATATCCGACAGCTGCGGCGCGTCGTTTTTCCTAAGAACTCTCACCTCAACATTCTCCTCACTCGCGCCGCTCGCAGACACCGCGCTCAACCTTAAGTTGTAAGCTTTCCCTGCGTCACTATCTTGAAACTTGAGCGAAACAAGATTTGCGATTATTTGGTATGGCGATTGCTCTTCAATCTCCAAAAAGAATTTGTCAGATGGAAAAACTGCAATCCCATCCAAGTCTTCATCCACATCCAAAACGCTCAACCTTTCCTCGAAATGCGCGTCCTCGCACGCATAAAAAGTATTCTGGGTTAGCTCAAACTTTGGTTGAGTTGCCGTCGAGAATTGGGAAAGCAATAAAAATATCGCAAATGCTATTGGGGGTGCTGATGTCCTCATATCAAGATAAGTTTTGCAAATTATAAAAACCTGTTGAAATCTCTCGCGCAACGCGCGCTCTATTCTGCCTTTTCAGATTGCTGAGTCATTTCAAAGATTTTTCTCAGGTCAATCTCGAAAACTGCGACGGGCATTTTTATGAGCCACTTGCGCAGAGTTTCGGGGTGCAGCTCTCCCAGATACCCTAGCTCTTGCCCGTGCGCTACCACTTTGCCTGTGCGCTCTTCAATCAAGCGCGCAACTTTGTGCTCTTCTAACTCAAACTCCAAGCCAATCTTTGAAAACAGATAGTCGAGAACTTGCTTAGCTTGTGTGAAGTTTGCAGGAGAGAGTGCAACAATTAGCATTTCTCTCTCTTCCAGTCCTGTTTCAGATTTTGCCCGACGGAAAACATCGCCAATCTCGAACATCTTCTGAGGGTAAGCGTGATCTTTGTTGCTCGAGATGATGCGCAACATCGGCAACAGCAGCGATGGTCGCAGCGCTTTGTACTCTGACTTTGAACTCTCGAGATAGATTTGCTCGTCGCTCTTTCCAAGCTCGCTCTCTTTCACGAGGTGATAGCTGACCACTTCGTTCATCTCCAAACCAACGAGGAGCTCTCGGATTTTCTCCTTGAACTTTGCATAGGGTGAGATGTCTGAAAGCGTGAGACGCGAAGGGAGCTGAGGGCTAATCGAGCTGAATCCGATGCCAATCCCAACATCTTCAACTAAATCAACCTCATGCAAGACATCAACTCTCCACGGAGCAATCTGCACGCTCTCTCGCGTGACCTCGTGCTCCATTCGTTCCAATGCAATCCCCACTTCTCTCGCGCTCAACTTCATTCCCAGCAATCTCTCCGACAGCTCTCGCGGCAAATTCCACCTCTCTCGCTTCGAAATTGGCGTGAGCTCTTTCACGTTACCTTCCAATCTAACCTGCCGCAACTTTCCGCCAGCTTCTGCCAGGCAAGAGCAAATGATATGCACGACTTTGTTGAGCAGCTCAAAGTCAAACCCTGAGCACTCAATAAACAGGTTTGATGTTGTAGTGGTAACCTTTCCTGTGTCCTCGCTGTTGATGATTGGCGGCATCGACAAAATCTTTCCGTTAGCGTCGATAAACACAGGGTAACGCTCAAACCCTGCAAGCAAGTGCGCGTATTTTCTCCCGGTTTCGTGCTTTGCAAGTATCTCATCCCCGCGCATCTCCTCTTTTGAATCCAATGGCTTAAACTTGATTTCGTTTGGCTTTTTTGCAGTGTAGGTTATTGGCATGCTGATGCTCTCAAGAGGGTAAACTCCAATCGCGAACTTTTTCCTTTCCCTGCCGAGAGTTGCGTGCAACCTCTCTTGCAACAAAATTATCTCTTCCAACAACTCAGGCGTCATGCGCAAATTCTCAACAATCGCGCAAGCTGTGTACGGCCTAACTTTTGCAACGCTTTTCTCGACGAAAATGCGGTGAAATTTCAGAGGCTGGGCGAACGAGTAGCGAGAGCTCTTGCCAAGAAACGCGCGCAGCGCTCGGATGATGCCGTAAGAAGAATACAAGTCTGGCCTGTTAGGCGGCACTTCCAGCACAATCTCATGCTTGTCAATTTTCTCAACACCCAAGCCGAACATGCTAAACATCTCTTCCAACTGCTCGTCGGTTTTTCCTTTCACAACACCTGCGAGCAACGCTCTTTTTAGCGTTACATTTGTCATGCCAACCTCCTCTCGCGCAATAGCCCGAGGTCGTTTGCGTACAATTCTCTTATGTCTGCAATCCCAAGACGCTCCATCGCAAGTCTGTCAACTCCCATGCCCCATGCAAGAACCGGCACGTATTTCCCGAGGAGCGGGACAACAACTTCTGGCCGAAAAATTCCAGCGCCAAGTATTTCAATCCACTTGCCCTTAGCTTCGCTCCAGACATCTGCTTCAACACTCGGCTCTGTGTAAGGGAAGTAGTGCGGCCTGAACCTCACACGCTCAAATCCAAACTTCCTCAAGAAAAGTTTCAGATAGCCAAGCAACTCTCTCAAATTAGCTTTCTCGTCGACAACTATCCCTTCTGTCTGGTTGAACTCAAATAAGTGCGAGGAGTCAATCGTTTCGTTCCTAAACACTCTTCCGATTGCAAAGAACCTCTTTGGCAGTTGAGTTTTTTCCAAATCTAGTTGGGCAAGCGTGCGTGCAGACAAAGCAGTTGTGTGCGTGCGAAGACAAACCTTTCTTGCAATCTCCTCGCGCCAGGCGTATCGCCATCCCTTGCTCCCTGCCACTCCTTTCTCATGCGCCTGCTTCACTTTCCTCACAAGCTGTTTGCTCGGCAAACTTCCCGCAACATCGCTCAAGAAAAAAGTGTCCTGCAATTCCCTTGCAGCATGGTCTTGCGGAGTGAAAAGTGCGTCAAAAGCCCAAAACGAAGTTTCAGCTTTGTTGCCAGTCATCTCAACAAACCCTAACTCAACCCAAGCTCTCCTCATCTCCTCGACAATCTCGCTAATAAAATGCCTTCTTCCGCCAAAAATTTTCGGAGGGGTTGAGCGCAAATCATACCGCCTAAACTTTTGCCCGCGTTTCCACTCTTTTATCAACTCAGGTGTGACTTCTTCAAGCAACTGAGTGTCAAGCTTTTGCTGCGCAACTTCTTTCCCGAACTGAGTAATCTCAAAATTAACTAACGACTTAGTTTTCACCTCAATAATATCCTTCCTTCTCGCTAACTTTCTCAGAACCGCTCTCTCCTCTTGCGACAACTTGCTTTCTTCTGTAGGCAAACTCTCCAAAAATACCTCTTCATCCATCTTCTTGCGATGCTGCTCCCTGCTTCCCTGCAAAAATATCTTCCCGTTCCTAATCTGCGCAAATCCTTTTTCTCTTAGCACGCCAAGAGATGCTTTGAATTCATTATCTGTCAAACCCGCCCCGGATTTAGCTTTATCAATCTCAACAGGCGCATTCTCGTCGAGAAATTGCAAGAGGCGCCTTTCCGGCAAGCCGTGGCGCGAGTAATAAATTCCGTTTGTGCCAAGCTCAACAACTTTTACTTTCTTCAACTCAAGTTTTATAATTCCTTTTGAGTCAAGCAACTTGAGCGCGCGCAAAAGCGAAGTGTCATCAAGTCCTGTGCTTTCCTTTATCTCTCTCACGCTGAGTTTTAGCAACGGAAGTATTTTCCG
>RFLC01000071.1 GCA_003694055.1 Candidatus Pacearchaeota archaeon
AAATTCACGGGTGTGTGAGGCTTCGCGCGCAAAGCGCGCGACTTTTATGTTGAAGCGCCCCGTGCCGCAGAATCCATCGCCAAGCAAGACGCGCGAACTCTCGGAAGCGCTGCGCAATCGCTACAACTGCTCTCTGGCAATTTCCTTGCTCCCTAGTTCATGCGCGCAACCTTGCCGCGCAATTGCATAAACCAAAAAAGCTCACTTCTCACCCCTTGAAACACTCGCTCAGAAAGACAAAGCCTGCCCAACAAGAAAACATGCTCTTTCAGCGTCGGGCAAGGCGCACTGCAACGACAATTATGAGGATGATTAGCACGATGTTCACAATTGCAATTGCCCAAAGCGCAGTGTTGCTCTTCAACAATGCAAGTGTTGAAAATCCAGTTGCTGGAGGCACTGCTCCCTGCCCAACTTGAGTTTGGTTCTGCCCAACTGGTGCTGCAACATTAACTATCACATCCCGGCTCTCCTCCTGCTCGCCGGCGTTCACATGAACACTGAAAGTGTTCCTCCCAACTGCGCTGTCCTTTGCAGTGAAAATCAAGGTTACCTCTTTGGTCTCGCCAGGCGAGAGCTCAAAACTGGATTGAGATATTGACTTGAGAGTTGCCCATTGCTCAAACCCGCTTACATCAAGCGTGAATGTTTCCTCGCTATCAAGCAAGCTAGTCACTCGCACGTTCACTGTGAAGTCCTCACCTGCCACAACCTCTGGAGTTGCAAGCGATGCTCCAATTGCAGCAGCTCTTCCAGAAGCTTGCTGTGGAGCTGGTGCGCACCCAATGACCTGCAGAGTCACAGGAGTTGCGCTGTCTGACCTCTCTCTGTAAACGCCATTCTTGTAATCATACTCAGCTGTCAAGAGCAAAGCATAACTGCCATCCTCAGCATCCTCTGGAACGTTGAAAGTGAATGTCACCACCTCGCTGTCTCCCTCTCCTGAGTTCAAGTCCTTTCGTATCTCATAACTCTCGTCAATTCCAAGGTCAGCATTCTTGAGCAAAACCTTCACTTGATCTTGGTCCTTGTCACCAATGTTGAACACCTCTGTTGTGAGCTGCACGCTCTCCCCGCACGTCGCTTGCTCTGGCGTGAGCGCAATGTTGTCAAAAGCAATGTACTTGCCCTCGTCATCCTGAGTTTCAATCCTAACATCCTCGAAGATGCGGTCGCTCAAGTCGTCAGAGAAATCAACGCACTCCACACCTTCCCCAAGATCATCGCTGTAAGCCTTGATTGCTAGCTTGTAATGCCCAGATGCAATATCTGGCTCAACTCTGAATATGAAAGTGTCCTTCTCGCTCTCTCCGTCGTTTAGGTTTCCTAGGTCAATCTGCTCCTCGTCGGTGTTTGAAAAGTCCAAGTCGCTCACGATGTTGCTGCCGCTGTCGTCAAATAATCCCATCTCGAGAACAACATCATCAATGTCATCATTGCCGTTGTTCTTCACCCTAACTTCAATCTCTATCTCGTCGAGCAAAAACCAGCTGTTGTCATCCCCCTCTCCATTATTGTCAATCCTAACGCGCTCAATCGTCAAGTTCCCACCCTGAGGTCCGTCGCGGCAGAAGCTCCTTGTCACATCGAAGCTGTCTGTAGTGGCGCTCGCGCCTTCAGCTGAACTAACTGTGATTGTTGTCGGATAAACTCCGAAACGCAAAGAATTAAAGTTCGCTATGCTCACATTCACCTCAGCACTCTGTCCGACAGCTAAGGATGAAATGCTAGTCGGGCTGAAATCTAAGTCCACGCTCCCGGAATTGCTGAATGTCAAAGATGTCAGGTCAACATTTCCGCTATTCCTAATGACCAACCTTCCCGGCTCGGTAGAGGTCGGCTCGTCAAACTGGTCGATTGTTAATTGAGGAGACTGAACAAAACTCACGCTTCCAAATAACTTGAATGTGTCTTTCATTATCCTCAATGTTCCCGCATTACTTGAAGATTCATAGCCAAATATCCTAAGATGCAAGGTCTCGCCAGGATTAACAGAGATTGCCAAAGAGTTAGCAATAAACTGAGTTTCGTTCGTAGGAGGATCAATAGTTTGCGAAGTTGCTATATCTTGAGGGTTAGAAAACGCAGCATCTTTTGACCATGCGACATCAAATTTTGCAGGTCCGGTTGCAGAACGGGAGATGTTGAACTCAACTCTGTCTATTGTTATGTTGTAATCCTGCGGCGCGCTTATCGTTACTTCAAAATAATCATTCTGATCTCTGCTTGTATCAGATGTCCAGTCGCTCGCTGCTGCTCCAAACGAAGTATCGCAGCCATTTGTCCCTTCAAAAGAAACTCCTGAACCAAATGCAAAATCACTAGCACTAACATGCGGTGCAGTTGTAGAAGCAGCGCAACTCCCATCTAAATCCCAGCTTGCAAGCACTTCAGCGCTCGCCACGCTCGCGCTCACAACTGCCAAACTTGCGAGGATGATAAAAATGCCTGCTAGCTTGCTGACTTTCATTTTCGTGTTGTAATTTAGGA
>RFLC01000072.1 GCA_003694055.1 Candidatus Pacearchaeota archaeon
CTTAGTTCGATTGTGTTCGTGCCAGAGTGGAAGTTGTCGATTGGGAGGTTGTAGGTTGAGGGCGTGAAGTCATCGGGCGAGCCAGCGTAAGTGCCTTCGAGGTTTCCGTTCACCCAGAGTTCGAAGTTGTCGCTTATTGCTGCTTCCATTTTTGCGTTCGTGATTGTGCCGGTGTAGGTTATTTGCACGGTCAAGTTGCCGTCACCAACATACCCTCCGAAAAAGAAGTATTTTGTTTGGGTTGAGCCAGATAAGAAGGCGCGAGCAGAGAAGCCGGTCACATTGCCGCCTTCCTTCACTCCAGAGAGGATTTGCCGCGCAACCTCGATTTGCTCTGCTTGCTCAATCGGCGTTGTGTTTTTCGCATAAATCAAGTTGTCGTCAAACCAGATTCCGAAGTTCTGTTTTATGCTCACATTTTTCAGCGCCTCGGAAAGCATTTCCCTCGCGAGAGTTTGGTTTGTCACATACACCTCTCCTATTTGCTCGAGCAATGATTTGTTCTCGTCGCTAACATTAAGCTCGCTAAGTATCTGCGCTAGCACAGGGTTTTCGCTGGCGTTTACTTCTCCAACTTTAATTTTTGACAAGGCAGTGAGAACATCTCTGTTAACCTCTGTTCCTTTGCTCGGGTTTTTTGGGAGGTATTGAATCACAATTAGGAAAAACACAATTATCACGAGCGCAATAATCGCGTCAGTTGTGAAGAATATACCTCTTTTTTTCATCTTAACTCCACACATTGACTTTGAGTATAACTATTTTTCCGTCGACAGCGACGGCGCGGGTTGCAACAGCAAGGTTTGAGTAGTTTTGTTCGGCGCTTGGGACGCTACCAATTGTGTCAATGCTAAAGCCGTTTGCGTTTATTGGTTGAGTGAAATTAATGTAGTAGTTGTCAGATATTCCTAGGAGTGATTTTGTTCGCGTGTAGTCGCTTTCAGCGAGGTTTTTGAAAGCTAAGAGTTTGGTTTTGTTGAGTTTTCCGTCGTCGGCAATTCCGATTTTAACCACATTTGTTTCGTTCCAGTTTTGCGGAGTGCCGCTTGAGAGCAGGTTGTCGGCAAGAGCATTCGCCTCGCGTTGCAGTTTTTTTTGTTCTGAAAATGTGTCGGTTTGGAGGTTTATTGTTAGCAAGTAAAAGAATAGGATTACGCTTAGGAAAATGATGCTTGCTACAATCAAATCAAAACTCCACACTTGCGCTTTTTTCTGTTTAATCAGCCCTCTTTTCATTTTTGATGTAATGGTTAGGAGCAGGAAGTTTAAAATCCTTCGCGTGAAGTGGAGAAGGGCTTATTTTAAGTCGTGAGGCAAGGCAGGGTTAGAATGCTGGCGGTTAGCGCGCGGCGCGCTGAGCGAACAAGTGCGTCAGACGTCGAGAACAACCTCAATTGTTGCTTTGCCATCTTTCTCAATGACGCGCATTTCAGAGTAGGTTGGAGACTTGATATACTCTAGCGCTCTGAACTTTCTGGCAGGCAAGCCATAAAATTCAACTTTCATTTTGCCTTTTAACTCACTGACTTTTGCGCGCAAAACAACCATCTCGTTAGCGTCAAGCTCAAACAATATTTCCTCGATAAAGTTGTATGTGAGTGCATTTAAATCATTTTTCTCAAAGCTAATTTCTTTTATCTTTTCAAGATTTTTTTCTGGCAGTTTTTTTGCGTTTCCGCGAGTTAAGAAGTCTGCGATAGCTGACGCGAGCTCTTCGAGTGCGCGAGGAAAGCTTTCTGCGCTAGAGCGGATTTTTATCTCAGCCGTGTGCGGAAGGAATTCATAAGGCATTAATTAAACTGAAATCTGAAGGATAAATGTTTTTCCTTTTTGTTCTTCCAAGCGCAACGGGCTTGCCTGCGCTGTGACTGCGCGCGACTTGTTCGCGCGCTGGAGTTAGAAACGCGCATTGCATTGCGGCGCGCCTTGCCACCTCCCTTGCCACCTCAACTCTCCTGTTACGACCGCTCCCAAAAAATTGAACTGCGAGTTGCTAATCCCGTTCGTTCCGCGCCTGCACGGCGTGAGCATACTGCCAACTCGCTCGCTTCCCAATTTTCCGTCGACAAATCGCCGCGCTAGCTTTGCTCGAAGCGCTCCTAAAGGGAAACTCATCGCTAGCTAAAGTGCGCTAGTCGAACAGCTCAACTTCTCCAAGTTTCTAAAGTTTAGTAATCCCAACTATTGTCAGTGCGACAGCGAGTATTATGAAAAGCCCTGCTACGAAATGCTCCAACGCATCTGTTTTGAATCGCGCGGCAAGGTAAGGCGCAATCTGTCCGCCGGCAAGCACTGCTGGCACGGTCATTGCAAGAATATTCCAGGCTGTTGGAACACTCTCTAGGTTTGAAGTTATTATGTGAGTGAGCGAAGCAACAATTGCAGTCATCGCAACAACCATGTGGCTAGTGCCAATTGCAACCCTGATTGGAATTTTAGTCAACAACATTGAAACAATCCCAAGCTCTCCAATTCCAAACCCTCCCACGCCTTGGAAGAAGCCGCCAACCCCATAACCAACGCTCCTCGGCTTTACTCCGCACGCACGGCAGTATTTATACTCCTTCCCATCGCGATCTTTGAGTGTGACGTTTTCTGCGTTCGGATGCGTGTGGTGTTTTCCAACAGACATCTTCTTTATGCACTCTTCTTTTGACAATTTTCGCTCAGTGCTCAGCATGAGATAAACTGAGAAAAGTAAGGCAAAGGCAATGATAAAGTAAAACGCGTACTGCGGAAGAAAGAACGAGAGCACAGCGCCAGCAATCACAAACGGCACAGCCACCAGCACAGCCTTCACACCTAGTTTTTTGTCAATCAATCCATAGCGAAGGAACGCGAGCGCTGAGCTTGAGAGCCCAAAGGACTCTGTGATTAGCCCGAGTTTGACGCTCTGCTCCCCGGCAAGAGGTTGTCCGGCAAGCAAGGGAAAGATGAGCACGAAAAATGGAACAAACAGCGCCGCGCCGCTAATGCCAACTGTGTTCACAATCGTCGCTATTGCTAGAGCTATCGGAAACATCCACCAAAATTGCAGCCAGTAACTTGCGCCCTTGTCAACAATTGACAAAATCAAAACCTCCCACAGAACTGCGACAGCTAGCACAAAATAAATCTCTTTCTCAAGCAACCTAGCTAACAACTTATTCATCTTATCCCTCCACTGCGCGATTTGCGTAGTATTTAGATACAAGCGCTGAGAATGCAAGGGGGATGACAAAGCTCAACACAACGCTGGATGCGAGGATTATGGAGTAGAGGTCTGTGCGGATAAGCCCTGCGTCTAGGAGAAGCTTGATGACAACAAGGCTAGTGCTGAACCTTGCTGACAAGCCGATGCCGAGTAGGAACGCACCGCGGTCACCTAGCTCTTTTCTTCCGACGAGAAAGCTTGCGCCTAACTTAACTGCAGTCACTAAAACAATCACAAAGACCAGAAGTAAAGGAGATGCGAGCAAGTAAGGGAGGTTAAGGCTTGTTCCTGCCCAAACAAAGAAGAGCGGAGCGAAGAATCCGTAAGATATTGTTCTTATCTCCGACTCAATGAGCGCAAGGCGTTTTCGCGGAACAAAAGTTTTCGTGCCTATGCCTGCTAGAAACGCTGCAAGCGGCGCGCTGTCAGCGAGCTCACCAACTCCAAGGAAAAGGAAAAGCACAAAGAGGAGAAACAAGAACAACTTTTCAATACTGCTAAACTTAAACTTGTTTTCCCGCTCGCCAAATTTTCTTAAACCGATTGTGAAGGCAAAAAGCACGAACAATGAGATAAAGATTTGCGTTATGCTAAAGTTTGCCGTGTTCGCGCTTGAGGCGCCTGAAGAGCCAATGAGTGCCACCACTGCAACAAGCACGATAATTTCTATTATATCGTCGAGAGTGCCAATTGAAATTATTGCCCTGCCGAGTTTTGTGTTTGTAATCTTAAAGCTATCAAGGATTGGAACAAGTATTGCCTCGCCGACAGTTGCGAATGAAAGCGCTGCCAGTAACGAAACTAACCACTCATAGCCAAACACAAAATGAATGAAAATCGTTCCCACCAGAGCTTCGCTGAGAATGATGAAAAAAGTGGCCTTCATTAAAAATCCCCCTTGCTTGCGAATCTCCCTCAAGTTAATCTCAAATCCAATTATGAAAAGCAAAAAGTACATTCCAAGTTTGGCAAGAAACTCGAAAGTTCGCGAGGTTGTGATTTCAACAAAAGGATTGTGGAGAGCTATCAACCCTCCAAAAATAAGTGCGGCGAAAATCCAAGGGGCTTTAATTCTCTCAATCAAATTTCCAACTAAGAAAGTGAACAAAAACGCCAGACTAATGAAAAGCAAAATGTTAATCATGCCTATAATTGCTCACTCGAATACTTAAATTTTCTGCAAGCTAAATTCTGTCAGGAAAACCTGAGATTATGCCGTCAACACCGATTGACTTGAGTTTGTCAATTTGCTTTTTGCTGTTCGGCGTGAAGGCGAAAACTCTTAATTTTAAGGCGTGCGCTTTTGCGACAAAATCCCTTGGGAGATGTTTGTGCTCTGCAACTATCGCGCTGGCTTTGATTTCTTTGGCAAGTTGCAAGCTTTTATAATCAGCGCGGGCAACAATCAGGGCAGTTTTTATTTTTGGCATGAGTTTTTTGAAAGCTCTCAGGTCGTGAGAGTAGAAGGACGAAACAATAAAGTCGTTGTTGCGCCATCTCCCTCTAGAGAGGTGCTTCTCAAGAATTTTTGCTAGCTCGAATGAGACATTTTCTTTCATCTCAATGTTAAGTCTCGCTCTCCCATTAACAAGTTTCAAAACTTCCCCTAGTGTTAATATCCTCTCTTTATTTTTTGTTCTTACTTTTCTGAGCTGGGAGAAGGTCTTTTCCGAGATTTTTCCTTTGGCATTTGATATTCTGCCAAGATTGTCGTCGTGGGCAACGATTATCTGGCCGGTTTTGCATTTTCTGATGTCAAGCTCAATCATGTCAACTCCCAAAGAAAGCGCTTTTTTGAAAGAACTTGGGGTGTTGCCTTGTTCGTAACCGCTTGCTCCGCGGTGCCCTATTTTTAACATGCAAGTTTATGTTTTTACAGCATAAAAATTTTCTGGCGAGAATAAGGAAACTATTTAGCTGTTGAACGTTAGATTTAAATAACGACAAAAACACCATGCGATATGCAAGTCGGAAAATTAAGCGTTCGAAAGATTAAAGAGAGGATTGGGAGGAAATCAAGTGCGAGATTGAGGGAAACGCTCCAATCAGCCCTGAAGTCCGATGGTTGGAGGGATTTGAGCAAGAAGCTAGCTGTGGCTAGGAGAAAACAGCTCGCGTTGAATTTGGATGAGATAAACGAGTTAGCGAAGGATGGAGATGTTGTTGTTGTTCCTGGCAGAGTTCTCTCGCAAGGCATGATAACGAAAAAAGTTAAGGTGTGCGCTTTCGGGTTTTCAAAGCGCGCGCAAGAGAAGTTGCAAGAGGGGAAGGTTGAGTTTGCGCATGTGTTTGAGGAGATAAAAACAAACCCTTCAGCTAAAAATGTGAGAGTGCTCGCATGACATCGGAAGAGATTGTTATCGACGGCAAAGGAGCAGTTCTTGGAAGGTTGGCTAGTTTTGCAGCTAAGCAAGCTTTGCTAGGCAAGAAAGTGGTTGTGGTGAATTGCAACGAAGTTGTTATCACAGGAAGAAAAGAGAATGTTGTTGAGAACTACCGCGCCAAGCGTGCGCGCGGAGGGAGCTCTCTCAAAGGTCCGCACTTTCCGCGTCAGCCTGAAAGGATTGTTAAGCGCACGATACGAGGCATGCTGCCATACAAGCAAGGGAGAGGGAGAACAGCATTCAAAAGCGTGCGTTGCTTCGACGCACTGCCTGCTGAATTTGCCAGCAAGGAGAAGTTGAGTCTGGGGAAAGAATTAAAAACAACTTCAATTAAATTGGGCGAGTTGGCGAGGTTGATATAATGGCACGTGGAAAGTCCGCACAAGTTAAAAGTGTTGAAAAGCGCATCTTCGCAGGAAAGCGCAAGACAGCAGTGGCAAAGGTTAGAGTAAGGCATGGAACAGGCAAGGTTTATTTCAACTACCTGCCGGCAGAGGAGTTGCAGACATTTCACCGCTTAGCGCTCGCTGAGCCAATCGAGATTTACAAAGCAGAAATGGGCTCTAACCCAGAGTTTGATTTTTACGTTTTTGCGAGCGGCGGCGGAAAGGAGTCGCAAATCGAAGCGGCAAGGCTAGCCATAGCAAGGGCAATTGTTGAACTCACAGGCTCGCAGGTTTTGCATCGCGTGTATTTTGAGTATGACAAGCACATGGTAGTGCCTGACTCCCGACGGAAAGAAGCGCGCAAGCCAAACGACTCCAAAGCGCGCGCAAAGAGGCAGAAGTCTTATCGTTAAAGCGCGCACTTAGTTGTGCCTAACTGGGTTTCTTAAGATTGCGTTAACCCGCCCATGCAAAATCGCGAGTTGGCAGTATGCTCACGCCGTGCAGGTGTGGAA
>RFLC01000073.1 GCA_003694055.1 Candidatus Pacearchaeota archaeon
GAACCAACTTCAAAATAACTATCCTTGCGCGGAGAGTAAACCTCTATATCAACCTGCTCATGCTTCAAATCTCCCAAATCGCCAGAGCAGATTCTCAACACCCTTCCCGGCAGCTCCAACTCTTTGAAAATCTCAATTGTTATGTTTTTCATTTCCTCGAACAACTTATCTGACTGCTCTGGCAAGCATATTGCAATCATCTCAACTTTGTTGAATTGGTGCGTGCGGAAAAATCCTTTCTCATCAACTCCGTGAGAGCCGATTTCCCGTCGGAAACACATCGAATAGCTCGTTTGCTTCAACGGCAGCTGCTTTTTGTTGAGTGTTTGCCCTGCAAAGCGCCCGATGAGTGAGTGCTCGGAAGTGCCAATCAAGTAAAGGTCCTCTCCATCTATTTTGTAAATCATCGTTTCTTGGTCTGCCACATCAGTCACGCTTTTCATCACCTTGCCGCGCAGCATCAGCGGAGTTTCGACGTAGGTGTAGCCCTTCTCAACCATTTTGTCAATTGCAAACCTGATGAGCGCTTGGTTGAGCAATGCCAACTGGTCCTCGATATAATAAAATCCCTTGCCAGACACGCGCGCAGAAGAGTCAAAATCCGCGCCAATGCTCTCTGCAATTTCAACATGGCTTTTTACCTCAAACGATGGCTTTTTCTTCTCTCCAAAAGTTTCCTCAACAACATTCTCATTCTCATCCTTGCCAATTGGCACGCGAGGCGAGATAATGTTCGGGATTTTGCGCAAAATCTCGTCAATTTCTGCACGTTTCGCGCGCATCTCTGCTTCAACCTCTTCAAGCTTCTCAGGAATTAACTTCGCTTTTCTCAACAACTCTTTTGTCGGCTTGCCTTGCTTTTTCGCTTTAGCTACCTCTCGTGAAACCAAGTTCCGCTCGTGCCTCAGTTTGTCAGACCTGAACTTCAGGTTGCGCCACTCCACATCAAGTTCGCGCACCTTGTCCACGAGTTTAATCTTTTCCTCCTGAAAGCGCTTCTTCAAATTCTCTTTTATCAACTCAGGTTGCTCGCGCACCAGTTTTATGTCAATCATGCAAATCCGTAAGCACATGCTTATTTAACCTTTGCGCAGGTTGTTAGCCAGGCAGCCAAATCCAACTGCAAAGTTTGCGAAACTCTCTAAAGTGGTTGTGAAAGTTGCGCGGAGAGAAACGGCGCGAATTGTTCTTGAAGCTTGCGGAAGCGTGCGTGAGGGTAAAGCTCTTTGGGCTTGCCGTCGGGGTCGCGGCGCGCGCTTCGCAGACGCGGAACGAGCGCGCGAGCGCGTTGGCTCAGTTGAGAAGCGATAAGTTTGCTTTTCATTCGCCAGAACGCGCTCTTTAGTAGCTGGCAGCGTAATAAAAGCACCACGCAACTGCACGCACAACACCTGGCTAATAGCTCTTTCCGACGCGCGCGAGATAATCTGCTTGGGATTTGCAAATCACGCACTTCTTGCTCGAGAGATTTTTCGGCTGTTCAAACGGAATGTTCAAAACCTTTGCGCCAGATGTTTTGAACTTAAGCTCATCCTCGCACTCGCGATTTTTACACATTGGGGCAAGGGCAATTTTCTTCTCCTTTATCGCCCGCTCCAAATCCGCAAAACTCTCTGCTTCAACCAACGAATGATCGACGAGCTTTTGCGCGCGCGCGAACAAATTGCGCTGAATATCATCAAGAGTGCGATTAACCTCTTTTGCAAGTTTGCTGAGGTTGACAATCTTTCTCTCGTGCGTGTCGCGCCTCACCAAAACAACCTGCTCTTGCTCAACCTCTTTCGGGCCAACCTCAACTCTCAAAGGAATGCCCTTCAACTCCCACTCGTTGAACTTAAACCCTGGCTTGTGCTCGCGCCAATCCACAACTCTCTCCTCTGGCAGGTGCTTCTCAACCTTCCTGACAAATTCCTCAATCTCTTTCCTCTTGCTTTCAAACAAAATCGGCACCACGACAACCTTTTCAGGTGAGAGCGCTGGAGGAATTATCAAGCCCTTTTCGTCGGAGTGGATGGCGAACATCACGCCAAGCATGCGAGTTGAGATTGCAAAAGTGTTCTGCCAGACATACTCTTTTTCGCCGTTTTTGTTGAGGAAGGTGATGTTGTAAGCTTTCGCAAAGTTCTGGCCGTCGTGATGAAAGTCAGGGCCTTGTACAGCCTTGCCGTTTGGCAGGACAAACTCAAGAGATGTTGAAAAAACCGCGCCGGCAAACTTCTCCTTTTCACTTTTCCTGCCGGGCAGAGAGGGGAGCGCGAGCAGCTTCTCGCACACCTCTTTGTAAATCCCAATTATCTCGTTCTCCTCTCCGAGAGCCTCTTGCTCGCTTGCAAACGCTGTGTGGCCTTCGTTCCACAAAAACTCGCGCGTGCGCAGGAAAGGAACAGGATGCTTGAACTCCCATCTCACAACATTGTTCCACTGATTCAACCGCAAAGGCAAGTCCCTCCACGACCGAATCCATTTTGAAAAGGACTCGTACATAATTGTTTCAGAAGTTGGCCTAACGGCGAGCCGCTCGTTGAGCTTTTTATTTCCTGCGTGCGTCACCCATGCAACCTCTGGAGCAAAACCTTCGATGTGCTCAACCTCTTTTGCGAGCACGCTCTCTGGAATGAACATTGGGAAATAGCAGTTCTTTATCCCTGCTTTCTTGAACCTTGCGTCAACCTCTGCCTTTATTTTCTCCCAGATTGCGTACGAGCGCGGCTTGAAAACAATAGCTCCCGAAACGGCAGTGTAATCAGCGAGGTCTGCTTTTAGCATCAGCTGAGAGAACCACTCTCCAAACTCATCTTTCTCTGCAGTTATGCCTTTTGTGTCCTTTTCCACGCAACTAACTAAAATGGAAGATTATTAAAAGTTGCGGATGGGCGAAGCTATTGCGCCGCGGCGCGATGGCTTTCTGCGAAATGCGCGTTAAATAAAGGCGAGCACTGCCA
>RFLC01000074.1 GCA_003694055.1 Candidatus Pacearchaeota archaeon
GATAGTGAGGGACAAAAATACTTATGTCTTCCATGTTTATAACGTTGTCATTGTTCAAGTCGCCGTAACAAACACCTCGCGTTCCTTCCTGCGAACCCTTGCCAACAGGAGAAACTTTCGCAAGAGGCGCGCCCTGCGCTAAAGTCGCGAGCAAGACAAAACTAAAAACCAAAACAATGGCTAACGCAAAATTCTGATAACCTTCCCTAGAGAAAATCATTCTTCTTCCTCGGTGCTTTCCACCTCTTCCTCCTCGTCGTCCTCTGAGATAAACCCATACTCCTTTGCCTCCTTCAAAATCTCTTTCTCACCCTCTTTCTCTTTCTCAATCAACTCCTCGTCCGAAACCTCCTCTTCTTTAACCTCTCTCAACTTTTCCTTCACCTTCTTTGGCGTTGGTCTGTGCACTGCTATCGGCAACACGCCTTCCTCAAGCTCCCTCCTAGCAATCTCAAGAACATTGTAATTCAACTCCTCAAGCTCCTCTTTGGAGAGCTTCAACAATATCGGAGCATCCATCGACAACTGCAACGCTCGCGCCCCAATGATGCGCGCAATCTCAAACCGGGTAAATTGGATTTCCATTTTCTAACATCTAAAATTTAGTTTTAAAACTTTGCGCTTAGCTCGTCGTACTTGCTCTCAAGTATCTCTGTTATGCGCGAAAGCTCCTCCTTTGAAAGCGTTGACTCTCCTTTCTTTTGGCACGAGTTGATGAACAGCTTGCCGTTAAGTCTAGACAAGCCAAAGGTTATGCGAGCATCGCACGCCTCCTCTTCCTCGCGCGTCGGGTCTAGCAAAAGCGAGTTCCCTAGTTTGAAAAAGCTTATCGAAACTGGTTTAAGCTCATTCAACGTCAAGCTCTCAGTTGACTTTTGAGTGTAGTCAATTTTCCCGTCGCTGTCAAGCACAGGCACTTTCGCGCTTTGCAAAGCCCTCACCGCAGCAATTGTAGAAATGTCAATCAAGTTCCCGTCGTCGTTAATTGGGTAGATGTCAACCATCACATTCCACACCTTCTCTCCCGGCGTGATGACAAGTTTCTCAAAGTCAATAAAACCTGACTCGCGCAAAACCCGGTCAACCAGCCTTCCTAGTTCAATCGTTTGAAAGTCCGGCGGACCCATCTCGAACCTCGGAGAAGCAAGAGGTAAAAGCTCTGCTGAAACCATTAGGTTGCCCTTGTTCGGCGAATCAGGAAA
>RFLC01000007.1 GCA_003694055.1 Candidatus Pacearchaeota archaeon
GAGCGAACAACGTTGATTACTTGTTCACAAAAACACTCTCCGACGGAAACTACAAATGGGCAATTGAAGCATGCGACACAAGCGGCAACTGCAACATCACAGAAAACAGAACTTTGCTTGTGGATACAACACCACCAAACATAGCTGACGCAGCAATAAACCAAACTACAGGATTGGTAATCAACGATTTCGTGAGGGTGAACTGTACTGCTAGCGACGCGCTAATCGGTTTGGACAGCGTTGTGATTCAGGCAGACAAACCAACTTTGCCGACGGAAAACTACTCAACCACTCTTTTGAGCGGAAACACATATTTTGTTGACATCCAGCTTGTTGAATCTGGCAACTGGTCATTCACCTGCTTTGCGAACGACTCTCTAGGGAACACGAACAGCTCATTCATTGCAAATGTGAGCGTTGCAGAGTCAGCAAGTGCGCCGAGTATTCCTGTTTTGCTCAACCCAGTCGATGGCGCTAATTTGAGCTTTGTTCCAGAGTTCAACTGGAGCAACTCCACGGACCCAGAAGGAGATCCGATAACTTACATCTTAGAGATTGACAACAACCCGGACTTCTCCTCACCAGAATACTTCAACGGCTCAATTGCAGAAACAGATGATCCGACAGAAGACACTAGCGTAGTGCTGCCGAACGACGACGTTTACTATTGGCACGTCCGTGCGAGCGATGGTTTGCTAAACTCAAGCTTCTCTGCCCCGCGCGAGTTCACGCTAGACCGCTCGCCACCAACAATAGCGCTAATCGGACCATCCAATGGAACAAACCTCACCTCTTCCAATGTAAACTTCACATGGAATGTCACTGACAACTTAAACCTCGAGATACTTTGCAACATAACTATCGACGGAAAAGTTAACGTGTCTGACATAAGTTCAAACAACGGCATTTACACGAGCTATGTGGTTAATGGTTTGGCAGACGGACTGCACAATTGGAGCGTCGCATGCCGCGACAGAGCAAACACAAACACCTCAATAACCTGGGAGTTCACAATTTACACTATCGCCGCACCGAGTGAAATCAACGCCACAATCTCGACAATTGACAATAAAAGCGTTGTCTTGCGATGGAACAACGTCACAAAGGCGCAACACTACAACATTTACTTTACAGAGAATTTGTCCGCAGGATTCCCGTCCACGCCGAACGTCAGCGGCATTACTGACTTGAACTACACAGACAGCGTAGCAGGAGACTTAGTAAAAAGATTTTACAAAATCTCCGCTGTAAACGGCCCGGCTGAAACTATCTCAAGCGTTGTAGTTGGAAAATGGAGCGTTTACCTTGCGCAAGGTTTTGAGCTTGTGGGCGTGCCATTCAACCTCACAACATTTGAGTTGAACAACGGCACAAACAACGGCTACAACCCTCCAAGCTTGCCAGCAAACTGCA
>RFLC01000075.1 GCA_003694055.1 Candidatus Pacearchaeota archaeon
CCGCCTCCCAGATTTTGCGTTGCCAGTTTTTCGGCAGACTGCTCAGCCTTTTTTTCGAGTTCGGGGCTTTCCTCATCTTGCCGTTCCAGTTTTTCTTTGCAGAGGTCCAATACCGCGCAACCTGTTTCATTACAAAGTCCGGCGCTCCTGCCCCCTCAACAATATCCATGTAAGCACCGCAAAAAAGCGCTCGGCGCTTAAAGCGAAACGTCTCATAAGTTCCACTTGCAGCCTTAATATCTTGAGAATTACGGATAATCACAGCGTATTGATCGGCCAAACTTTTGCGAGTGGATTCACTCATATTGGACACGCGATCGCCCATCACTTCAACGAAGTGATCAACGTCAAAATTTTGGCGGGTGAAATGCTGTAAATCCCAACCCATATGGCAGCCAATCCTAAATCTCGCAAGCTACTGAAAATCATAGCACAAGCAGTGCAAGCACAACAAGAACATAAGAAAAAATGACTATCGGGTTATTGCATTTTCCACCATCTGCCCCACACCCAAAATCATAGCACAACCTAAACACTTGCACAAAACATGCAAACCATGTTATAAATCACCCTGACCGCTAGCGCACCGCTAGCCATTACATCAACTCAAACGAAAGGGGAAATACAATGGACAAGCAAGCACTACTTGAAAAAGCTCGCAAGTTCGCGGAACAGCATGCCGCCAGCGCAAAGCAAAGCAAACTTGCACCTTACCACGACATTCTGAAAGAAATGCAATCGCTAGGAATGTCAGCAGCGCTCATAAAGCAGTTCCTCCAAGATGAGGAAAACCTTAAAGTAAGTGAGGCGACAATCCGAAACTACATCGCAAAGCACTTCAAAACGAAACGCAAGCGCAAGGCAGGACGCAAGGCAAAAGCGAAGCCTGCCGCCAGCGTTTCCGCAAGCCAAACAGCCAAAACAAGTGCAAAGGAAAACGCAAGCGCAAACGAAATCAAGGCGGGTAGCGAACTTGATGCGCTTTTTAGCGAGAAAAAGAAATTCTGATCAACAGCAATACGAAAGGGGAAATCACGATGAAAATTCTAGTCACATCAACAAAAGGCGGCGCAGGTAAATCAACAATCGCACAGCAGGTGATTGTTCCGTTTATCGCAAATCAGACCGCCAGCGAAAGCGTTAACCATATCGAGATTGACAGCTACAACCATGACGCTGACACGTTCGAAAACTCATCGCTAATGCGAACGCAACAGCTTTCGCAGGACGATCTGCATGAAACGCTACCAGCGGCGCTATTCGAAAACGAGCATCTGGCGATCGAGACAGGCGCAGGCGAGATCGCAGAAAAAACGCTGGAC
>RFLC01000076.1 GCA_003694055.1 Candidatus Pacearchaeota archaeon
ATTTATTTTAAATTTATATAATTAACTAAAAGCTTAATTTATTTTTAAATGTTTCTCTTGGCTTTTGCGCAGCGCGATTGCATTGAGCGCAGGCGCGCGGTTCGCTTCCGCGCCATTTCCGCGCCTGCGCGCTTTGCTTGCTGCAGCTGCTGGCGGCTCAGCCAGAGGTTGAGGGTTTGGTAGGAGATTCCGCAAAAAATATTAAGTTCGTTAGTTTTGGGTTTTGATGAGATGCAGGATTTGCGGGGAGTGGCATTGCAAAAAGCACAGCTTGCTGTTGAACAATGTCACGCGAACATGGGAATTTTCTGGCTCTTCTCCGCCAGAGGTTTTTGTTGGAAGGTGGAACTATCCGAATGTTTACTTTGGAGTGCTATCGCCGCCAGAACACGGCGACACTGCTCATCTCTCCTCTTACGAGATTTGGCACAAGAAAAGGTATTCTAGCAGTTACATCCTTTCGTTAAGGAGGCGGCTGATTTACGCGCGCACTCAGGGGAATGTGAAAAAGCTCGCCTCTAACTCCTGGAAAAGTTCGAAGCTGGTGGAAGGGATTCGCGAGCTTGCGATGAGCTCTCGCCCGACAGCTGGCAGCTACAAACTCAAGAAACTTCCGAGTGCAAATCCCGAGAAGGAGAAGAGTGTTCCAATCATCCCTCAAGCTGCGCCGCTTGAAGCCCTCAAACTTGAGGAAAATCCTAAGGTTGAGAGAAAGGTTGATTATCTAGCGCATGATACTGATGCTAAAGCTAGTAACGCAATGCTCGAACTTGCTCGCGCTAGCGTGCCGACCTCGACGATAATTAAGTTGCTTTCAGTTGGCTTGCTTGGCCAAGGCACGCGGAGAAAGTTTGTGCCGACGCGCTGGGCAATCACTGCAACTGACAGCACGCTTTCTGAGAAGAAGATTGAGAAGATTAAAAGCTATCCAGAGATTCAGGATTTCATTGTTTTTAGCGCTGAGTATTTGGGCAATCATTATGAGTTTTTGCTCTTGCCGGACAAGTTTGCCTTTGAGGTTATTGAAATCTCGCATCGCGGAGGGGTGTGGCACGACCACGAGGGAATTTTCAAGCGCAAAACTTACGCCGCTTCAGTGACTGGCGCGTATTACGCAAACCGCTTGGCGTTGGGAGAGTACTTGGAGAAGGTTAAACGGCAGGCAGCTTGCCTTGTCTTCAGGGAGATTAAGCCAAGTTATGAGCACTCTCTTGGCGTGGGGATTTTGCGAGAGCTGTCGCGCGAGGCGTTCGCCCGCCCTCCGCGAAAATTTGCAAGTTTAACTCAAGCATTAGAGCACATAAGGAGCAAGCTGCAGTTGCCTTTGGAGCAATTCACCTCGCGTTCGTTCCTTTTGCGAGCATTCAGAACGCAAACTAAAATCCTTTCTTTTTTTCCAAAGTGAGCGGTTAAGTGCTTGATGATTGAGAGGTTTGCGCAAATTTTAGGTGCGTGAACGCGCAAGAAACTCTTGCTTTAGCGTGGGAATGAATTGCGTTATGTTTTTATTCTAAAAATGAGCAGATTGAGGTATGCTCGGAGCAATTAGTGCGTTAGTAAGTTTGCCGCGCTCGCAGCAAAAACGCGCGCGAGATTCGCGGTCACGTGGCATGAGCAACAAACAGCAGCACAGCGCCGCGCTTTTATATCATTTTCGCGGGGCGCGTTGGTAAGAAAAGCGCGCTCACGCCCGTAGCAAAGAAGCCTCTCCATTTTTTAAATTCAGCGCCGGGCCGCTCGCTGCTGCGCGCGTTCAAATCTGCGCGCCACTCGCTTTTCCACAGCGCTTGTTGCGGAAGTTGCGCAAGCGAAAGATTTATAAAGACGTTTATCATTCCACAATAATGACAATAGAGACAGGCCAAGATTCAGACAGCTCGCGAGAATACGCGCTTGCTATTCCATCCGGAGCTTTCTATGGCAGCAGAGATATTGTGCCAACGCGTCCAACGCAAATACCACAGGACCTTTGCGCACGTACTCGCTGTCGTTCGGAAACTCTAGTGCGATTGTGTCAGCGAGGACATTTTACACTGGCTGATTTGGAAGAAGTTATTGAGATAAGTACGCGCTACCGCGCCTCCCTCTCAAGACTAGCTCACCTAAGAGAGAATTTTGGATTTTCAATTGAAACACTTGATTCCATTTACGGGGTACGAGAACAATTGAATGAGGCAGATGATAGTGTAAGCTTACGTGAGCTAGCTCTAACTTTTGATGCGCTAAATCTGGACGAGGACAGCGAGCTTGAGCGGCTTGTTTCCATTGTGCGCGAAATTAGAATGCGAATGGGCGTGAGAGCAGATTATGCACTTCGAATTATAAGGGGAAGTGCAAAGAAATACGGCACTGCATCACTCGAAACAATAAGAGGATTTGTTCTTAGGAGCAATATCATTGGTGGGGAGAATGAGGGGAGTGAGGATGAAGTAGACCAAGTGCAGGAGTTGGTTGAAAGAGAGTTAAGAGATGCATTAGGATATTAACTAGTTTGTTGAATTGTGGAATAAAATGGAAAGAAATCCGTTTGAAGTTCTCGGTTTGCACCCTAATTTAGTGCGTAAACTTTCTGACGAAGAATTGCAGAAAGTTATTCAGTCATCTTACAGAGCATTGCAGAAAATATTTCATCCTGATTTAAGTGGAAGAGAGCGAGAGGCGCGTGAGTTGAATTGGGCCTATGAGCAAATAGGACCGAATGCGCCGAGGGATAGATATGAGAACTTTAAGAAATCCTTTACGAGAAAGCGACGATATGAAAGAAAGGTTTCAGAGCTGGAAGATGCGTTGGACGAGGAAAAGAGAAAGAGCGAGAAACTTATGGATCTGATGATTGCCCAGTTTGAGGAAAGAGTTTCTCCGAGCTCTTCCCGCTCAATTTACTCGCTGGCTAGCTCGCAAGTTAGCTTGTTTGATGTGAGACTCCGCGCTTTTTTAGCAAGAATAAATCCTGCCATAGACCTTCTGCTAGGTTCATCTGAAGAGAAGTTTCCTGAACAAAAGAGATTTTATCGTTCAGTGCGCATTGCGAAAGACCTGACTTTCGAAGTGCGCGCGCCAGAAGGAACAAGAGAAAGGAGGATGGCGGTTGCAGGATTATCAGGAGAGAACATCAGAGCTAACTTTGGTTCCTTTACCTCAATGATGGCTCGCATGGGGTGTGAGAGCTATGCAACTCCGCGCTCGTCGCGAAGGCATTTGTATTTAGAAGGCGCGGGAGATGTTGTTCGCTCTTACGAGGAGAAAATCCGCTCTTCAAATGCCAAACTACTTCTCCCAATCCTAGAGCCTTACATTGACAAAGGCTCTATCTTAGTTTCAGCAGGCAGAGATAGCGAGGGGGTTTACTTCGCTCTGGAAGGGGCGCTCTTGGATGTGAAGAAACGCACTAGGACTAGGTGATGTTTACCTTGGGGCTTTAAGCGAAGTTTCAAGCGCGCGTCAGTTCGCTCTCGCGCAAAAATCTCGCTCGCTGCTGCGTTCGCGCCGCAACGCTCGCCCACAACAAGCGCACACTTAACGGAATGCAATTAACCTCTCTAATCGATTGGGCGTCAGAAGTGGTATTTGACAGGGGACTTTGCGCCGCATGCAAGGCAGTGCTTAAACTTGATTCCTTTTTCTGAAACGAGCTCGGTGTCAACTTTCTTGCACACTGCGCACTTCACAAATTCCTCGACGTAAAGAGCGAGTTTTTCGTTTAACTTTCCAGAGCTGACTTTTCCGATTATTACCAAACGATTGTTCTCGATTTTGCTCGGCAGCGATAACTCTTTTTGCAAGAACCTAGCGAGTTGATTAATATCTCTCCTCAAAATCCCTGCGACTTGCGCGAGGTTGGAAACAATCGTGTTTTTGCCGACGATTTGCGACTCAAGCTTTGGCATCTCAAACCTCTCACCGCCTGCTCTAACAACCTTGACTTTTGCGTAAGCCTCTTCAAGCAATTTCTCATAACTCTCCATTCTCTTCTTTTGCACGCACGCTTTAAAACTCTTTCTAACTATGGCGAGCACGTGCTGTATTTGCAAACTGCTAGCTCGAGATTGCCTTTGATTTTCATTAACCTTGCTTCCTCGACGCAGATTGGACCGGAGATGCGCGGCGGCGTGCCTGCGAAGTAAGTGCGGTATGCCTGCTCCCCAGTTATCAGCTCGTATGTTATCGCGCTTCGCATGTTTGCAAAATCGTCGAAAATCATAACGTTGAGGTATCCTTCTCCACTCCACGGTTTGCCGTTCTCTTTTAGGTAATCAATTCTTGCGCGCACTGACTCTGGGTTGTATGGGTCTAGCTCTGGCAAAACTGCTG
>RFLC01000077.1 GCA_003694055.1 Candidatus Pacearchaeota archaeon
AGCAATTGCTCTTTCGCGAAAGGCAACGGCACTATCCTTTAAACGCATCTCTGCCACTATGCGATGCAGCAGGGGCAAACTTAGACGCTCACGAATTCAAAGAAGGATTGTATATACGAATGTATATACACAAAATCATAATTTCGCGCCCATTCAGCAACGCAAGTGTTAGCTAAACTCATTTTCCTCTGCATGAATCCTGCGTCGTGCGCAACCAGCAAGCCGCGCGCCTCCTTAGCTCCTCGCATCCAAGCATCACAAACTTATGCTCTTTCTCGCGCTACCCCTAACAACAACCCCTCATTAAAAATCACTCCCAAAAGCACAACGCCAAAACAAACTACTTGGCAAGCCTATCCATCTCATTCTTAGACTTAACAAAGAAATATCCAACAACCATGAAAGTCACTGCAGGAGATAACCAAACCGGGACATGGTATCCGAACGCATCAGCTATCATTATCACTCCAAGGAACATTATTGAATACATCGCGCCGTTCTTAAGGTATTTGTATCTTTTTATCCTGCTAACCCCTTTTATTGTTAACTCCCGCACAACCAGCGCGCCAATTCCATTCCCAAGAACGATAAGCGGCACACTTAAGGTAAAAGCAAAAGCTCCAATCACTCCATCTATTGAAAATGTAGCATCAATAACTTCTAGATAAAATAGTTTGCTCATATCGCTCAAGTTTCCTCTCTTTCCCATTAAGTCCTTTTCATACCTTTCAGCGTTTTGCTTGAATCCGTGCGTTATGAAAAAAGCTGTTGAACCTAAAACAGAACCGAAAGCCATCAAAGGGTCCACTTTAAGAGAAAACCAAACCAATATGGAGAGGATTATTGATACCACAGAATAAAACCAAACCCATTGGCGATGAATAAATCTCTCGCCGATTAAGCCGTACTCCTTCGGCTCCATGAAAAGCCAGTGAAAAAATAGGAAGATGAGAAAAGTTCCTCCCCCAATCAAAAGTATCGGAGCAGAACTCTCGATAGCTTCAACAACAGAAGGATTGCTGCTAAAAGTGGAAACTAAAGAGTTTATAGCTCCCATAGAAGGGTTCGTAGCCCAGACAATCATCCAAGGAAGCAACCCTCGCATTACAAAAACCGCGAATAAGATGCCCCAAATCAAAAACAACTTTCGGGATTGCTCCTTCATTGTCGCCAGAACATCTGCATTAATCACCGCATTGTCAATGCTACTGACAATCTCAAATAAACTCAACCCCAAAACAATCAAAATGATTTCAAACATTATTGAGCAAAAAAGTCAAGCTAAAATAAAAAATTTACTCTTATGCCTAGCACGCAACAAGCTCGAACTTAGCAGCTCCTGAAAAATGTCTCGCGCGATGTCTCGCGCTCCGGCATGAGAGATTTAGTCAACTTGTTAGGTTGGCAATCGAGTTGTGCGAAAAGCAATCCATTTTGCACAAACTACTCCTCCCTGGCATGAGAGTAATTCTCACCAATAACCTCCAAAACTTTCTTCTCTGCTTCCTCTAAACTTGCGTTCTCCAAAATAAACCCTGCGGCTGTTTTGTGCCCGCCGCCGCCCAGCGCTTTAGCGAAAAGCGAGACATCCACCTTTTCCTGCGAACGAAATGAACCCTTAACTTTTCCGCGCGCAATTTCTGTCAGAGTAAAAACAAACTCAAAGCCCTTTATCCCAACCAGAGCGTTAACGCCAAGACGAACCTCTGCATCATTCAACCCGAGAGTTTTAACCTCCTCAAAAGCGCACGTTGAGTACGCAAATCTCTTCTCCTCGTTCACGCGAAGATTGTTAATCAGCAGCGCGTTAAACTTAGCGAGTTTCAATGGAATGCTGTTCCTCACCACACGCACAATCTTGTCATAGTACTCCGCGCCCATCTCCAACAAAAACGCCCCTTCTTTCAACGCTTTTTCCGCATGAGGCCAATAACTGAAAAAACCGCTGTCAGTGCATATGCCAAGCAACAGCGCGCTAGCCATCTCAGCACTTATGCGCTCACCGCGCGCTCGCAGCAAGGAGAGCAAAACTCCACAGCAAGCAGGTTCTTCCACATCCACATAATTCAAATCTCCGTAAAATGTATTTGTCAAATGATGATCTATGTTCACAACCCGCACCCTCTCGCTCTTTTTCAAGTCACCTAAACTCCTATCGCTATCTCGTTTCCCAATCATCTCAAGCGATGCGGTGTCAAGAGCAAGCACAACGATATGCCCTTGCTTGTGAGTTGCAAGCGCTTCCTCAATCGCCTGCTCTATGCTTGGTCCAAACTCAACCTCCTCCGCAAACGCGCTTTCCGCAAGGTTCTCGGAAAGCAAATCATGACTCACAACCTTCACTGCAAGATTTTTCCCTTTAAAATAATGCTTCATCGCGACGCACGCACCTAGCGAATCTCCGTCAGGAGAAGAGTGCAAACTCATCACCACGCACTTCGCGTTATCAAACAAATCAAAAATCTCCTCTGCGCTAGAATTTGCGCTCATTTTCGTGCGAGAGCAAGCGAATTTAAAAGTTTATTGTTGCAAACTCGCTTGTTTTAAGCATAAGCCAAAATTATCTAAGAGCTCTTGCAGCAAGTCCAACGCAAAATCGCGATTCATGTGACGTCCTCCCCGCACTAAAGCGCGGGGCCTCTGTAAGCCGCGCAGTGTGTCTTGCCCCCTCATGTATTCTTTCGCTTGTTCAACTTGTATAAATCCAAGACTTGAAGCAAACTTCCCCGGACTCCACAAATGTCCTCGTTGATACCTCAGTCTCGCCTTTTATGCCTTGGAAAGTACAGCCTAGCTGAAATACCTTTCAACAACTGCAGTGTTTTTACCAGTGACAAATTTAGTTTTATCTCAACAACGCAATGCAACGCTAGAAAAGTGCCGTGTGTTGCTCTTCCTTGCGAAATGCGCACCGCCCTCGCCAATCAAAACCCACGTTTCTCTCAGCTCCGCCTCAGCAGAAAGATTTATTTAGAACAAGACCTTTGCAACTGCAATTTTAGTTCAGAGGGCAACCGCGTTGCTCGTTTTTTATGCAATTCAAAAAATAAAAACTTGCGCAATTCATTCCCGCACTAAACTGTAGGGATTTCTTGCGCGCGAATTAATAATGCAGCAAAAGGAGGAAAGCAAATTTTAAATAACACTTCTTGCAAGCAATATTGATCCCGTAGCTCAGTTGGTTAGAGCGCTGGTCTTATAAGGCGGCGCTTGCTTGTGCAAGCGTTTCTCTCTTCAGCCGAAGAGAGCCAGAGGTCCGGAGTTCGAATCTCCGCGGGATCATCAATGCTTTCTCCTTCTCCTGAACCTAAAAATCCCTCGCATCCATGTCAGCAGCAGCAACACTGCAAGAACAATTGTCGCGTAAAAATAAGGTGAGCGTTCTTTACTGCCTGATCCTCGCCTATTTAGAAAAGCATCTCTGTCAAACTCAACCTCTTTAGTTATCTTAAGCCTGTTATCAAGTTCGTCGTTGAAATAAATGCTCACATTAAAAGAGCTATCCCTTGGCAGCGCCTCAAACTTTGTCGTGGTGTCGTCGTGCGCGTCCAAACTCCCAACCACCTCTTTCCTCGCTCCTTTAACCTCAATCCCGCTCTGCTTTGGAATTTCCACAACCACTGCCTCTGCATCTCCCTCGCCAACATTAACAAGTTGCAAAGTAAGCAAGTTCGTTGAGTTATCAAAATCCTTGACGAACACATCAAAATCAATCGGGTTTGCCTCTATCGTGATATTAAATGTATGCAGCTGGGTTAGCAGTTCTCCCGGCTTGCCAAACGATAGCACTACATCCAGCTCGTTCTCGCCATCAAGTGCTGCCTTGTCAACGCGCAATTTGTAAGGCACAACTATCGCATTGCTGAAGTCCCTAACAAAATAGCCACTCTCAAACTTCTTCAATGCCTGCTCTCCTGGCTCAAGCGAGAACGGAAAACCCTCAACAAGGTTCACGCTCAAAGTCCCGCAACTTTTCTCCTCCAACCCGGTGATTTGAAAGACAACCTTCACGTAATCGCCAGGAACAGCAGGATAAGGATCCTGGTTCAAAAGCGTTATCTCTGGCGCGCATGTGTTTCTCAAACCAACAGCCGCGTTCACGCTCGCACTAGTTAGCAATGCAAGCCCAATCGCAACAATAGCGAACCCCACAAGCATAAAAATACCAAACTTCCTCATCCTAAACCTTCACATTCTAGCTATTTAAAGCTAGCGCACCAAGCTACACAAGCTAGCTCAGAAAAAATCAAGCAGTTGCCAAAAGCTCTCCACGCTTTCCATCTTCGTTTCACGCGCGAGATTTAAACTGCTAACAAATTCTACCGATAGAAGCGTTCAATAAAATGCAACCATTAAAATAAAGTAACAACCGAAACATTTATAAATAGTGCCTTTCAAGGAATTACATGACACTCAACTACCGACATTGCGTAAACCCAATATCGCGCAAGCTCTACAACCTAGCGCGGCGCATCTACGACGAAGCAAGAGAAAGAGATGGGGAAGGAAGAAAGAGGGCGCTAGAGCAAGTGGAGAAAATATTGGCGCGAGCAGATTTAATGGAAGACCTCGTGCTCAACACCCTCCCACCCCTAGTCAGAGAAATCACTCTAACAAACGCAGTAAGAGAGAATTATCTCATATCCCTGTACAATCCGTCGGAGAATTAAAATGATTGTGGGTGCATATAAAGCATTTGACAGAGCAATGCTGAACGCGGCAAACGCAGCTGTGCGTGGATGGAATTTTGTAACTGGCGAAAGAAAAGAAGAGCTAGCGAACAAGCTTATAACTTTAGCCACCATTTCTTCCAGTGTTGGCGCATTTAGCTTGCACCCTCTTATCGGCATCCCCCACTCGTCCCTCGCGCTTTACCTAACGCACCTCATTCACGAAACTAATAGCGAAGTTGCCAAAGTTGAGAGAGAAGCTCTAGAGAAGTCATTGAAAGACATGGATGTTGAGGCTTCAAAAGGAGATTATCAAATGGTGAGCGCCGGTTCGTTGGCAATGACGCTTGCAGGCACGTCCTTTGCGTCTTCTGAGAAGGACCTTCCTTCAAAAGTGTTTTATGGTTCTCTTGCTCTCGCAGGATTGTTCTCTGCAGCTTCTTTTTATGTAATGCGCTCAGAAGAAAACCCTCCGTCTAGGAAAAATGTATTGTCAAGAGCATGGGAGAAAACGAAAGAAATCGCAAGCAGGGCGCGCGATTATCTTG
>RFLC01000078.1 GCA_003694055.1 Candidatus Pacearchaeota archaeon
CTATAGTATTAAGTACTTGCCTTAATACTATAGTACTTCTTCTTCTTCTTCTTCTTCTTCATTTATGTTACAAATGTGGCATGTTTGTCACAAACTTGTGACGGCAAGTTGATGCTAATGTTTTATTCTGCGATACTGGTGAGTGGTGTTACTGTTAGGGTTTGACCTTTTGGTTAGTAGATGGTTTATCTGGTTGAGATGTGTTGTTGTCTGAGTGATCTGGGTGTACCCAATACCAATTTGGTCCCACTTTGACGGAGCGTATGTTCAAAGCACGTTTGGCTTTTTTGATATAGTAACTGGAAAGACCGTGTTCTTTTGCCTTGGCTTCAATCTCTGACACTGAGTAATAACCACCTGGTTTGATTTGCTGAGAAAGCCAATGATAGGCGTCGGTCTCTTTCTGAGACATTTTCTCACCAACGGACAGTTGCGGGGACAACGCTCTGGACATGTAATCGTCTATAACTTCGTCAACATCTTTTTCCAATAACTTGCACAACTTTTCTATTTGGGCGAGAATTTCTTCGTCTCCATCACTGCCTACAAAACGGATAACAAGACTTTTGAGCAAGTTTTCAACTCTTTCTTTCTGCCCCATCTGGTGACTGATTGAAAACACTTGTCCTGCAAGGCTTTGGTTTGCGTTGTTTTCAGAGTACTTGTCCAAAGCGTCTAATAGCAACTCTCGTGCAAACGTTTTTATACGCACCCCCTTTTGGGTAGCAAAGTCTGACAGAGCATCAAACGCCTCCTCGCTCAATGTCAAGGTGATGTATTTGTTGGAAGATTCACCCATGGTTATTCTCCATTAAAGCAGCAAGATTTTCGTCACTGAGTTGCTCACGAATCTCACGCGCCGCCATACGCACAGCAAAACGCACCGCAGCACCCATACTCCTCGCACCAGTGAAATATTTTATCAATTCTATAGCCTCCCTATCCTCATTGTAAAGCACCAGATTCGTCGCTTGCCCCTCACCCCCTCCCTTGTTGCTCCACATTATTTTATCTACACTTAACCTGTCCATTTAGTCTCTCCCGTTTCCCAGTAGTACTCTATAGAAGTTGTACAAGAATTGTACAACTCTCATTATACCCATAGTTACTCAACACCACCCACACCTAACCTTAAAAATTTCCTTCACTTGCTCAAAATCAAACCAGCACCCCATCTCAAAAACTCCCCCTACTTACCCAAAATCAAACCAACGCCTTACCTCAAAAACTTCCCTCACCCCCCGAAATCAGATCAACACCCCCAGACCACCC
>RFLC01000079.1 GCA_003694055.1 Candidatus Pacearchaeota archaeon
CCCCGAAACGCCTGCTTCGGGGGCGATTATCACCCAAAAAGTTTGACGCACAACGGAATGACGGGGTCGTTGTGATATACTTGCACGAAAGGGAAAAAGCCGGAGATTGCGGGAAACTTCCGGCAGTCACGTACGCGATGCGGCGCGTTGCAGGAGGAAAATAGCATTCCAACACCGCAGCCGCAAGTCGTTGTGGTGTTTTTATGGTTGATTGTTTCTGTTGATTTGACCATGCGGTAAGGTGTTTTCTATGCCTTTTTTAAGCCCATTGCGCTATCCTGGATCCAAGCGGCGCTTGATGAGGTATGTGGAACAGGTATTGGAAGCCAATCATTTTCGCCCTCATCTTTATGTTGAACCATTTGTGGGAGGGGGAAGTGTAGCCTTGCATTTACTCCAGAATCGAAAGATTGATAAAGTCATCTTGATAGACCTTGACCCGTGGATTGCCAGCTTCTGGAAAACAGTTTTTTGGGACAGCGAATGGCTGATTGAACAAATTGAGCGCGCTCCTATAACTCTAGAGGCTTGGCAGGCGGCTAAGAAAAGCATTCCTACTACGACCCGAGAGCAGGCGTGGATTTGCCTGTTTCTCAACCGCACTAGTTTTTCAGGTATTTTGCGCCCCGAAGTAGGTCCATTAGGCGGCAGGGCACAGGCTTCGCCTTACAAGATTGATTGCCGCTTTCCACGTCAAACTCTAATTGAGCGGGTGCGGAGAATTGCAGAATTTCGCGAGCATGTTTATGCGGTCTGGAATGCATCTTGGGAAGAAGGGTTGCAAATGGTGCGTGTAGAACAGAGGAATGGGAAACTCCCAAGTGATGGGGTGTTTTTCTATCTTGACCCCCCCTTTTTCGAGAAGGCAGAAAAACTGTACCGCTACTATTTTACGGAAACAGACCATTTAGCATTGCGAGATGCCCTCTTGCAGTTACAAGATAAATGGCTGCTTAGTTATGATTCTGCCGAGCAGGTTGAAAATCTTTATGGCGAAGCCCTTGCTTTAGGTAGGAATGGGGCCAAACGTTCTGATGTTGAATGGTTCTATAGCCTTTCGCTACGGGAACGAAAACTCGGTAAAGAAGTAATCCTATCTAACTTGGAAACTTTGCCTGAATTCAATGGGCATTGGTGAGGAGGTGTTTCATGCAAAATATCAACCAAATTCTGGCAACCTCAGCCTTGGGAAAGTTATTACAGCCCGAGAATTTCGTTGGTTGGGTTTATGCAATTGATTACGACTTTGCTTATGTCATGACAAATGATTTATGGAAATATCGGGCGCTCGGTATTCCTCACAATTGCTTCTTGGTTGCCGCCTCCTTTGACCCATCAAATCTAGCGCAGACACCAGATGAAGAAATGGAGGTAATTCTGCTGCGTGTTTTGGGGTCCGCCAAATTACCTCAAGACGATGATCTGGTACGGACAAAGATTGACCATTTCAAAGATCAGAAGAGTC
>RFLC01000080.1 GCA_003694055.1 Candidatus Pacearchaeota archaeon
AGATGAAATCAAAACAGATGTCACGCGTCACGCAAATCTTGATGAGTAAGGCCCAAAACCACTAGACCCAACAAATGATTGCAAACTCTCTGCATGTCGTTGATCGCAGTGTAATAGAACAAAACGAGCAGGTTGCCCGGAAAGCATACGAACAAGGCGACTATGTGCTTTGCTTCCTTCTCGTGCATTCACTGGTAGAAAGCCTGCTTCGCGCTTTTCTGACAAAAACAGGCAAAGAGAGTTTCAACGTCCTGATTTTAGCTTACGATGCTTTCCTGAAAGCACAAGGTCAAACTGCCTCAACCTTCGTAAGGGAGTTAACCGACTTTAATCGACGCAGGAATAGGGTCATTCATGAACTTTGGAAACGCGGTTACGCTGCTACCAACCAGAAGTTGGAAGCAGCTTGTAGTCGTGCATTTATGATGCTTGGCCTGTTCATAGAATGGCTTGAAACGTTTGATCCTGAAATAACGGAGATGGGGTTTGACTATGAGTGAGTCTGGGAAGTACGGCAAAGGTGATACGAGTGTCGTGTGTACGACTGAGAACATCAGCCGCAAGCTCATACGCACGCCGCCCAACCACGGCTGCACCTGACCCGCCTTCGGCGGTAGGTAAGCGGCGCGAAATTTGCCCGCTGTGGTGCTGGTGAAAGTTTCTTAAATTGCCCGGCACGGCGGGCAGGTGAGCCACACGTTAGGCTATAGGTTGTCTTCGTGAAGACATGCCATGTTTGAATGTAATAAAATTGCAAGAGGAGTTCATGCTCTTGTCAAGAGTGCTAGAAAGCACGCTGATGTTCCCCTTCAAAAAATCTATGCAATGCAGGAAATCTTTCTCCAAAGGAATTCGGGGCTTTATACCAAAGAAGAGCGGAATCGACTTCGCTACTATCTCAAAGCAGTTGCCTATAAGTTTCATCTTGCAAATCTTAGTTTGGAGCAATTATGGGCATTGAGCGAAGATAAACGGCAAGAGTTATTCTTCGCATTAGAGAATAGCCTGGACAGATTAGATGTCTCGGATGATGAGTTATTAGCAATCTCTTTTGCTTTTGAAGGTTTTTTGTTTCAGGCAACTTCTTTTCTTGATTTTTATATGCTTTACATTTGCCTCTTGCTCAAGTCGGGACATCAAGGCAGTATTTCTAAGAAGAGATTCTTCAAGGCTCTGGCCAAAGTTTCTGACCCCTTTCTTGCTGGTAAAGCGCAAAGAGTAAGTACCTATTTTGCCAATCATGTGTTTGCTGAAACGACGGGCGAGTGGCTGGTGCCTCACAACTGGGGAACGCTGCTGCGTTCTTTGAGGGACAAAATAGCTCACAGAGATCGCATCAGGCCTTCTTTTGAAAGTGATGAAACGCTTGTAGGCGAAGTACTGCTAAATTGGCCCACTTTGCAGAGTATAACTTATGATCGGTTTTGCCAGTATATGCAGAATGGGATGTTCGCATTGTTCACAGATGTAGCTCCTCTTCTGTATGATTTGGAATGGCGTTCTGGCCCATATAGACGAGGAATGTGGGACGAGGAAGCCTAACCCCGCGTGCAGCCGACCGCGCTGTCGCGCGGGGGGAACCGCGTCGGCTGGCAGACCGTGCCGTCTGCCGCTCCGGGTCGGCGGGGACGCGCCGCGCGGCGGCTGACGCCTACGTTGGGCAATGAGGAGGAGTTCGAATGTTAGTAGAAGCACAGCAGAACTCTCTCATAGTGAAGCAAGCAGTTCATCACCTTATAGGTGCGGTTTTGGAAGCGAGGGGGTATCAGGGCACGGAAGCGCGACTTTGTGGGAGCCTTTTTTGGGGAATAATGAAAGAATATCCTCAGGTGCCCACAAGAGAAGAGGTATATGAAAGCGTGCGTTTGGGGTATTACTGGCGCCGCCTTGTGGCCGATCCAGAGATTGCACTTATCGCGTTGGGGGAAGCTGTGCAAGTGCTTGAAAAGGCGAGACTTTTGGATTTCCTTCCTGAAAAGAAGGGCATGAATGGCTATGTGGGAGCAGACTCTATTCTTGATACAATCAAAAGGGCGTGGAAGGACGCTGGCCTTGGTCTCCCCCCTCAACAACAAATGATTCATTTGAAGAGGTATTTAGAGCAAAAACTCGTTTCTTCCGAGGCTCTCATAAAAATAGCGATAGGAAGCGGTGAGAAGCAGCGCACATTTGAGGAAATTATCAATGATAAAAGGGGACGGCTCATAAAATTGCCTGCATTCTCCGGAGAATCTTTTCCCGCAAATTTGAGGCAAGCTGTTAGAAACGCCGCCATGCGAGGGTGCCAGGTGCTAATTCTGACATTGTCCGAGGCCGTGGCAAGAAAGTTGGAGCCGGAAAGCAAGCCTTCTGGCGTTGCAAAGTGGATAACTGAGCTTGCATCGGAATATCCCGAGAAGGTCATGGTTCGTATTTTAGATGACGAGAGATTTGCTCATTTTAGCGGGGCTTTGGTGTATGGTGAAGATTTGATCCCGCTTTATTACCGGGTGGCGGTTTCGGGGTTAGAAGAACGCCGCACTGCTGGGGTATTTGCATATGGCGATGGACAGACTTCTCTGTTCAAGCTGTTAGAGCGATATTTTGATTTAGCATGGGAGTCTGCGATACCGTTAAGCGTGTACCAAAAGCGATTTCGGCAAGCGCTTCGCGGCTTTTTAAGGGGTCTGTTTTTGCAAGTTGGTGCCCGAAGAATCATTTTTGTTGGCGGCATTCTTGTACTATTGGCATTTGCTTTGAGCAGGAATCCCAATTCTTTGGCATTTCAGTTGACGGCAGTGTTGTTACCACTTTATTTGTCCATACCTGAATTGTGGCGCAAGCAGTGAATTGTTTTGCCCAACCCTGCGTGCAGCGGACGCGGCTACGCTGCGCGCCAACGTCGGCGGCATTTCGGGCGAAAATCATGCGCCCACAATGGCCTGGGACGGCGACGCCGCGCCGCTGACGCTATCGTTGGGCATCTGCGACTGGAGTGAAGAATGGACAAGATTGAACATAGGATATCTAAACCGTGGCAATACACCCCTACATTGCTCATTACACGAGCTTTGAGATTGATGGAAAAGGAAGATGATGGTAGTGGGCAGATAGCATATTTGTTGATAGATGTGGGTGTAGAAACCACTCTGAAAGTCTTCCTTTCTTTGCCAGGGCGAGATAAGAGTAAAAGCATCGACCGGGCCCATTTCCCTTCTTTAGTGGAAGCAGTTTGGGAAGTAGCGGGTGAAGATTTGAAAGACATCGACCC